>JALEGE010000130.1 GCA_022760335.1 Hyphomonadaceae bacterium | reverse complement strand
GTGGGCGCAAGTGGCATGACTTATCAAGCCGGGGCGGTGGTGATCACCACGGGTACATTCCTGCGCGGAATCATCCATCTGGGTGCGACGCGGACGCCAGCTGGCCGTTATGGCGAGGCGCCTGCTGTAAGGCTCGGCGAGCGACTCTATGATCTTGGCTTGCCAATGGGGCGGCTGAAAACCGGCACACCAGCAAGACTGGATGGCGCAAGCATCGATTGGAGTGTCTGCGAGATGCAGCCCGCCGACGAGGTGCCCGTGCCGTTTTCCTTCCTGACGGAAAGGATCGAGGTGCCGCAGATTGCGTGCGGAATCACCTTCACCACACCGCACACACATGCGATCATTGCTGAGAATATAGATCAGTCCGCGGTGTATTCCGGAGCGATTGCCGGACGTGGTCCGCGCTATTGCCCGTCGATTGAAGACAAGGTGCACCGCTTTGCCGATCGCGACCGCCACCAGATTTTCCTGGAGCCGGAGGGCCTCAGTGATGATACGGTCTATCCCAATGGCATTTCTTCGTCTCTACCCGAAGCGGTGCAGGACGCATTCCTTCGTACGATCCCTGGTCTCGAGGCGGTAAGCGTACGCCAGTATGGCTATGCTATCGAGTATGACTATGTGGATCCGCGCGCGCTGACACCGAGCCTGGAGTTGAAAGCCCTGGGCGGGTTGTTCCTGGCCGGGCAAATCAATGGCACGACCGGTTATGAGGAGGCGGGAGCCCAGGGTTTGATCGCAGGTCTGAATGCGGCACGCAGGGCAGGTAATGGCGACGGGGTGATCTTCGACCGCGCGGAAGGGTATCTGGGTGTGCTCGTCGATGATCTTGTTACACGTGGTGTGACCGAGCCCTACCGCATGTTCACATCGCGCGCTGAATACCGCCTGATGCTGCGCGCTGACAATGCCGACCAAAGACTTACGCCGAAGGGGGTCGAATTAGGACTTGTCGGGTCTGATCGAGCGAAAGTGTTTCACGTGAAACATCTTGGCCTGGAGAGTCTGCGCGCCAGGCTCACAGATCTCAAACTGTCGCCCAAATTGGCGCGCGAGCGGGGCTGGCCTGTCAATCAGGATGGGCGTGTGCGAACGGGTTTTGAGTATCTGGCTTATGCAGAGATCAACTTTGCAAAGCTCCGCTCGGCCTGGCCGGAACTTGCCGATGTCCCGGAAGACTTGGCCGAGCAGGTCGAGATCGAAGCGCAGTATGCCGGATATATTGAGCGCCAGCGCGCCGATGTTGCTGCGATGCGTGCAGACGAGGCGCTGATCATTCCAGAAAATCTGAATTACGCCGAGGTTGGTGGACTTTCAAATGAGGTGCGGATCAAGCTGGAGGCTGTTCGGCCGCGCACAGTCGGCCAGGCCTCGCGGATTGAGGGGGTGACGCCTGGGGCGCTGACTGCGCTTTTAGGGCATGTCCGCAAAGGTGCAGTCCGCCCAAAGGCGCAGAAAGCATGATGCAGGATGTGCTGGATCGGAGCGCGGTGATTTCAGCTTTCGATGTTTCACGTGAAACACTCGCGCGGCTGGATGCCATTCTGGCTGTGCTGGATGACTGGCGTGGGCGTGTGAATCTGATCGGCCCGCGCGAGTGGCCCATGATTTGGCACCGGCATGTGGCGGACAGTTTGCAACTCATGGCGCATATCGAGGGTGCGCGGCGTGTCGTCGATCTCGGCTCTGGAGCCGGATTTCCGGGGCTAATTCTCGCGGCGGCGCTGCCGGAAGGCGCGCATGTCACACTTATAGAAAGTGTCGGCAAGAAATGTGCTTTTTTGCGCGCCGCTATTGAGGCGGCTGAGTTGCCAGCCAAGGTCTGCCAGGCGCGAATCGAATCTGTACAGCTTGAGGGCATAGAGGCCGTGACGGCGCGCGCGCTGGCGCCTTTGCCGAAACTTCTGGAATTATCGGCGAAATGGCTCGAATCCGGGGCGATTGGTGTTTTTCCCAAGGGAGAAAACCTGGAAGAGGAATTGACTGTGGCGAAGCAAAGGTGGACTCTCGCCACAGAGGTGACACCGAGTCGGACCTCTCCCACAGGACGAGTCCTGGTAGTTTCGGAGGCAAAGAGACGTGACGTCTGAGACGCGAATTCTGGCGATTGCCAACCAGAAGGGCGGGGTCGGGAAGACCACGACCTCGATCAATCTCGGCACGGCGCTCGCTGCTGTTGGCCGGCGTGTGCTAATCATTGACTTCGATGCTCAGGGCAATGCCTCCACGGCGCTCGGTGTTGCTCGGCCGGAACGCCGGCTGACCAGCTTCGACCTGATCGTTGATGCGATTCCATTGGAAGATGCGGTGATGAGTACCTTGGTGCCGCGCCTGGATATTGTGACCGGTGATGAAAACCTGTCCGGGGTGGAAACGGCCCTGGCCACCGATGGGCGTCGCTCCTATCGCTTGCGGGATGCGATTCGCGGTTTCATGGAGCGTCAGGCCGAGCGGGGCGAGGCGCCTTATGATTTTATTCTCATTGATTGCCCGCCCTCGCTTTCTGCGCTGACCATCAATGCCATGACAGCGTCAAATGCGCTGCTCGTACCCTTGCAATGCGAATTCCTTGCACTGGAGGGTCTGTCGCAACTGCTTCGCACCGTGGAAGTTGTCCGCAGTGGCCTGAACCCGGATTTGGAAATCCAGGGTGTTGTGCTGACCATGTATGATCGGCGTAACAATCTTTCCGATCAGGTCGCGGATGAGGTGCGCGCCTTCTTCGGCAACAAGGTCTACAATACGGTGATCCCACGCAATGTGCGCCTGTCCGAGGCGCCTTCCTTTGGTAAGCCGGCCCTGCTTTATGATTATCGCTGCCCAGGGAGCGAGGCCTATATCCGTCTGGCTTCCGAAGTGTTGCAGCGTGAAAAGGCACTCAAGGCGGCCTGACCCAGATGAGTGATCCGGGAAAATCCAAGCCAAGTCGCCTCGGGCGTGGCCTTTCTTCTCTGATTGGGGAAGTGGAGGCGATCGAGCCGGCTCGTGGCGCTGATGAGACACCGCCCGGGCCGGGCCGTGCACCGGAGGATCTGCCAATATCGGATATCCGTCCGAACCCGGCCCAGCCACGACAAATCTTCGACGAAGCGGCCCTGGAAGAGCTCGCAAACTCCATTCGTACCAAGGGTGTTCTTCAGGCAATCCTGGTGCGGCCAGACCCGAAAAAATCAGATGCATATCAGATCGTGGCTGGTGAGCGACGCTGGCGCGCGGCCAAGCGTGCGGGCCTTACGCATATTCCTGCTGTCATCCGGAACATGGATGAGCTGGAACTTCTTGAAATTGGCATCATTGAGAATGTTCAGCGTACGGATCTCAATGCGATGGAAGAGGCGGAGGCGTATGGTGCGCTGATGAAGCGCTTTGGCCGTACTCAGGAAAGCCTGGCTGAAAGTGTCGGGAAGAGCCGCGCGCATATTGCCAATACTTTGCGCCTTCTGAAACTGCCAGACCCTGTGCGTGAAATGGTGCGCGAACAGAAATTATCGGCGGGGCATGCGCGTGCAGTCTTGTCTGCTGCTGAGCCCGAATTCCTCGCTGAAATGATCGTTTCACGCGGATTAAGTGTTCGTGAGGCCGAGGCCCTGGCGCGGAAATCCCATGAGGGGGAGATCCGTGAAGGCCTGAAGGCAAGTGGTGCTTCGGCGGGTGATGACAAGGATGTCGATACGGCAGCCCTGGAAGCGGATCTTACACGTACCCTGGGTCTGAGTGTTGATATTCGCCATAAGGCCAATGGGGGCGAGTTGCGGATTCGCTACCGCGACCTTGAGCAGCTCGATGATGTTTGCCGGCGCCTCACGGCGAAACGACATTAGTTAGCGGCCAGTGCTCATCTGCGCGGCGCGCAGCACATCGCTGAGAAGATGCCTGACAGTGGCTGTTGAAATGGCGCCGGCCTGT
The DNA here is from genome assembly GCA_022760335.1 of Hyphomonadaceae bacterium. Taxonomy (GTDB): domain Bacteria; phylum Pseudomonadota; class Alphaproteobacteria; order Caulobacterales; family Hyphomonadaceae; genus UBA5336. The sequence continues at coordinate 4,973 of JALEGE010000130.1, read as the reverse complement.
TTTACGTCTGTTTCACACTCATGAATTCGGGCCAATAGGCGCACCAACCGTGTCTCTGGCCAACGTCCAAGCCGCGCGCGAAAGTCTGGCCATTGATCGCGCCAGACTGGCGGACGCAGCTTCATGGCGGCGTTTGCATCTCGAACACCTGTGGCCTGTGCAGACAGTAGACGCTCGACTTCTCTTTGCAGGCCGCGGAATATTGCAATGCCGGAGGTTCCTGCCTGTTCCAGCCGATCCAGCTCACGGAAACAGGGCCCGGCCTGGCCATCCAGGGCCGCGCCGATCAGTGCTGGCAGGGCGTGATCAATGTCCGACGCCACCAGGGCAGAGACATCATGGGTGGAAATCGGCCGACCAAGATCATGCCCATAAAGGGCGAGCTTATTGATTTCCGCCCGTGCAAGCCTGCGGTGTCCAGGCAGGCCTGCAGTGAAAACTGCCAGAGCCTCGGAGTCGATCTCGATATTGGCGGATTTCAGAGATTCGGTTACGAGCTCTGCGAGCGCAGTCTCGGTGTCCGCGACAAGTTGGACCGCGCTGGCCTGACGGGCCTCCTCAAAGCTCTTGCGCAATTTCGAGCTGGATTTCAGAAAGCCAGTCGACAGCACCAGACGGTTGTCGAAACGTCCCGGGGTTTTCTCACCAAGCGCCAAGGCCTCAAGGATATATCTTGAAAGCTTCTCGTTTGAGAGTTGCAATGTAAGGATCTGGCGTTCCCCAAGCAGGGACCGCGCTTCGAGCCGGTCGAACAAAAGTGCCGGATCGCGGGCTATTTCATCTTCAGTGAGAACAATGCGCTCAGCAGGTTCGCTGGCTTGCCACGCGGCAAGGAGACTGCGCGCGGCTTCGGCCGAGACACCTTCATCATCGCAATGCAGCAGTACAGCCCAGATCTCTGAACCGGGCGATTTCAGAAACGTGTCAGCGGCTTTGCCAGAAAGCTTCATTCACTGCGCGCAAGTTGAAAGATCATATCATTTGAGATCTTGCGGGCCAGATCCCCAGCGGCGCGTTGCATGGCGTCATTCTGGGCTGCAATATCGGCAAAGGGCGCGTCGGGAATATCATAATTTGTTTCTGAACTTACGGTTCCCGAAATCGCCTGCTCGCCAAAATCGGCGACATAACGTGCCCGCAGACGGATTGTGGCGCGGAAGGCGGAGCCATCCGTGCGGAAACCGGTATTCAGGATGCGCTCATCCAGATCCACGACCAGAAGCCCGCCTGCTTCAGGCGCGCCGGGCACGCCATTGCGCGTTTCCTGGATGAGAGATTCTCGCAACTCATGGCCTGCGCGCCCGGCAATTTCTTCAATCTGCAGGGGCGACTGCTCGGCTGAGAATTGCGTGCCATGCACCGGGCGGAAGCCACATGCGGCTACGGCCAAGGGAAGAAAAAGAAGGAGAAGTGTCCTGAGCATCATACCACCACGATATTCACGATGCGGCCGGGCACCACAATCACTTTCTTGACTGTCTTGCCGTCTATGTGCGGTTGCACACCCGGATCGGCGAGGGCGAGCGCTTCAACATCCTGAGGTACAGCATCGGCAGTGACCTGGACTTCGGCGCGTTTCTTGCCGTTCACCTGTACCGGAAGCGTGATGGTGTCGTCGACCAGCAAGCTCTCATCAAGCTCTGGCCAGGGCGCGTGAACGATCAGGCTATCATGGCCGAGCCGGGCCCAGCATTCTTCAGCGAGGTGCGGCATGAAGAGTTGCAGGCAACGTGAGAACAGGCTGCAGGCTTCGACCAGATCGGCCTCATCGGCGGTTTCCGCCGCTTTTCGCACCGTATTCGTCCATTCATAGAGCGTGGCAACGGCGGAGTTGAAGCGAAACTCGTCAACCGCCTGGGCCACGGCGGCGACCGATTTGTGGCTCGCGCGGCGAAGCTCGCTGTCGCCCGTGGCTGGCGCGTGTGTCGGTGTTTCGGGCAGGGCGTCGAACAGCGCCCAGACGCGTTGGGCAAAACGCGCGGTGCCCTCCACGCCAGCCTGGGTCCATTCGACATCGCGTTCGGGCGGGCTGTCGGACAGGGTGAACATGCGCGCGACATCGGCCCCGAACTGGGCGATCATCATGTCCGGATCGACCGTGTTGCGTTTGGACTTGGACATTTTCTCGACCGGGCCGACCGAGACCGGCGCGCCGGTGTCCATGCGGATTAGCGTGTCACCCTCGCGGCGCACCTCATCAGGAGAGATCCAGTCGCCACGGTTGTCTTTATAGGTCTCATGCGTGACCATGCCCTGGGTGAAGAGGCCCGCGAAAGGCTCGCCATTCTCAACATCCATCAAACCAATCTTACCCATGGCCCGCGCGATGAAGCGCGAGTAGAGCAGATGCAGCACGGCATGCTCGACCCCGCCGACATACTGGTCGACCGGCAGCCAGTAGGCGCGTTCATCCATGTCCGATACCGAGGCGAAGCGGGCATAGTACCAGGAACTGTCGACAAAAGTATCAAGCGTGTCGGTCTCGCGCGTCGCCTCACCACCGCATTTCGGACATTTGGTGGACTTCCAGGCCTCGTTGCGCGCAAGCGGATTTCCGGGCACGTCGAACGAAACTTCCTCGGGCAAACGTACGGGTAATTCGCTTTCCGGCAGAGCGACAACCCCGCAATCGGGGCAATGAACCACCGGAATTGGACAGCCCCAATAGCGCTGGCGCGAAACCCCCCAGTCACGCAGACGATAATTCACTTTTCGGACGCCGAGGCCCATTGAGTCGATCTTTTTGATCGCTGCGGCCTTGGCATCCTCGATGGATTTGCCGGTGAGGAAATCTGAATTGAAGATCTGTCCGGAACCGGTGTATGCCTCTTTACCAATCTCGTACGTTTCCGCATCCGCGCCGGACGGTAGTACGACCGGTATGACCGGCAGGTCGTACTTTCTCGCAAAGTCCAAATCGCGCTGGTCGTGTGCTGGGCAACCGAAGATCGCGCCGGTGCCATAGCCCATCAGCACGAAATTCGCGACCCAGACGGGGATCTCGCGATCCTCGAAGGGATGTTTCACGGTCAGGCCGGTGTCAAAGCCGATCTTCGGGGCCTTCTCGATGGCTTCTTCGGAGGTACCGACCTTGGCGCATTCGGCGCGGAAGGCTTTCAGCGCATCGTTTTTCTCGGCCAGCTGAATCGTCAGCGGATGGTCCGGCGATAGCGCCATGAAGCTCGCGCCATAGAGCGTGTCGGGCCGTGTGGTAAAAATCTCCACGCCTTCGGTAAAGCCATCGGGCGTTGCGCCGGCCCATTCGAACCGCATTTGCAAGCCTTCCGACCGACCGATCCAGTTGGCCTGCATGGTGCGGACCTTTTCGGGCCAGCGCTCAAGCGTTTCCAGGCCCGCCAGCAGATCCTCGGCAAAATCGGTGATGCGGAAGAACCACTGGGTCAGCTCGCGCTGTTCCACCGGCGCGCCGGAGCGCCAGCCCTTGCCGTCGATGACCTGCTCATTGGCCAAGACGGTCTGGTCGACCGGGTCCCAGTTCACCTTGGAGGCTTTCCGGTAGACCAGCCCCTTTTCATAAAGGCGCAGGAAGATCTTCTGCTGGTCGCCGTAATAGTCCGGGTCACAGGTCGCAAATTCCCGGCTCCAGTCCAGCGACAGGCCAAGATTCTGGAATTGCGCGCGCATGTCGGCGATGTTCTGATAGGTCCACTCGCCCGGATGGACGTTCTGTTTCATCGCCGCGTTTTCCGCCGGCATGCCGAACGCGTCCCAGCCCATGGGATGGAGCACATTATAGCCATTGGCCCGCTTGTAGCGCGCAACGACATCGCCCATCGCATAATTGCGGACATGGCCCATATGCAGCCGGCCCGACGGATAGGGAAACATTTCAAGGACATAGGCCTTGGGCGCATCGCCAGCCTCGGCGGGCGACTTCGCGCGATAGACATCGCCGGCGGCCCAGGCGGCACGCCATTTCGGTTCCGCAACCTGCGGATCATAGCGAGAGGCCATGGACGGCTCCCAGATTTGCCCTGCTCGGGCGCTTGTTTTAGCTGACTTCGGCGACTTTCAAACGGCGCGCGCGCTCAAGAATGCGATTTTCCAGCTGGATCGGTGTTGCCGGGTCCACTTCGGCATCGACCCAGGTTCCGGTCTCGTCTTTCATCTGGCGGAACACCGAGACTTTGATGCCATCGGCGCGCAGCCGGGTGTCGAGAATATAAACCGTAGCCTTCAGCCGCTCATCTGGCGAGGAAGGGAAACTTTTCCAATCATACACGATGACGCCGCCAATCGGGTCGGGCTGACCTACCAGCGGCAGGTCTTCCAACGTGTCCAGTGAGGCGCGCCACAGATAGGCATTTACGCCGCCGCTCACTTCCTGCACCAGTTGGCGGTCACGATTGTTTCCGCCCGACCCGCAAGCGCCCAAGAGGGCTGCGCCGACCAAACCGGCAAGAAGAGTACGCTTTTGCATGTAGACACCTTATGCGTAAGACCGTGTTCACTGCGCGCTCTATAACAAGGCCCTCGATGGCGGGCCAGAGCCGAGATGCCGAACATGCCCGCATGCGGGCGATTACGGGAGTAGATGTATGCGAAGCTTCAGTCTCAGCCTCCTTGTCGCGGCCGCTGCGCCGCTTGCCCTGGCGCAGGAAGACGTATCCCCCTGGGAAGTCGAGGTGGATGGCGATCTTGCTGTGGTCGTGGCGCTTGGCATGGAGGAGGAAGCTGGGGATATCGCACCGCAAAGCGGGCTTTGGGAGGCCAGTCTCGGCTTTGGCGCTGAGCGAACATTGCAATCGGGCACTACGATTGGTGCACGCGCGGTGTTGCGTGCTGCCCGCGATCATCCCGCGCGGCCAGCCGGGACGGGCAATCTGGCATTGGCCACAGCGCAAGGCCCTGCCGGGGCCTATTCCCAGCTCGCCTTTGGTCCGGAATTCGCAAACCAGGGTGCGCGGGCCAGCCTGGAAACGGCCTATCTCTTTGTCGAGACGGGTTACGGT
>JALEGE010000129.1 GCA_022760335.1 Hyphomonadaceae bacterium | reverse complement strand
TGCCCTGCTCGACCGCCCAGGCCGTTAACGCCTTGGGCGTAATCATGCTTTCCAACAGCGAGTAGCTGGAACGAACGGCCAGATGCACGAAGGGCGACTCAGACATGCACGTTCTCCTCCTGTTCAACACTGCCTCAGCGTGCGTCAGAGAGGAACCAGCTGGCACAGAGTTCCACAGATTTTCGCGTCAGGCGCCCTGCCCGCTTACATATTGGACGATATGGCCAGCTTCGATGGTCACCACACGATCCATATAGCGCGTAAGGGACATGTTGTGAGTGGCGACCAAAACGGCCGCACCTTCCTCGCCAGCTCTTGCAACCAGAGCCGCAAAAACGCGCTCTGTCGTAGCAGGGTCGAGATTGCCCGTGGGCTCATCGGCGATCACGAGGCGTGGGTCATTGACCAGAGCCCGGGCAATGGCCACGCGTTGCTGCTCGCCGCCGGAGAGTTGACCTGGCTGGTGATGCAGGCGCTCTGATAGCCCCATTCCATCAAGCAAAACAGCGGCGCGTTCGCGTGCTTCCTTACGCCCACGCCCATCAATGAACAAAGGCATGGCAACATTATCCAGCGCGTTGAACTCCGGCAGCAAATGATGAAACTGGTAGACGAAGCCCAGCTTTTCGCGGCGCCGCTGCGTGCGCTCACCATCCGACAACGCAAGGCAATCCTCGCCATCAAGATAGACCCCGCCATCATCGGGGCGCTCCAGCAGACCGGCCGTATGGAGCAGCGTAGACTTACCTGAACCGGACGGGCCGACCAGACCGACAAGTTCACCTGGCGCCAGCGCGAGATCTGCACCAGTCAGAACGGGCAGTTCGCCCTCCCCGGTTTCATAGGTGCGATGAACCGCGCGCAATTCCAGAACAGCGGTCGTCATTCGAACCTCAATGCCTCAACAGGATCGATTGAGGCACCGCGCCAGGCTGGCCAAAGCGTCACAACCACAGAGACCGCCACAGCCCAGGCGGCCGAGCCGATCACTTCGGCCAGAGACAAGCGCGCCGGCAGGCCTTCCAGCCCATATGTCTCCGGATCGAAGATCACGACGCCGACCTTTGAGAGCGCCCATTCGATATTCGGGATGTTCACCACAAACAACACGCCCAAACTCATGCCCGTCAGGGCACCAATCAGGCCGAGCGCGCCGCCAATCATGATGAACACCCGCATCATGGTGCCACGCGTCGCGCCGATTGTGCGCAGGATAGCAATGTCGCGGGTCTTGTTCTTCACCAGCATGATAACGCCGGAAATGATGTTCAGCGCCGTGATGGTGACCAGCACCAGCATGACGATACGCATCATATTGCGCTCAATGTTCAGCGCATTGAGATACTGCGCACGCAGCCGCTTCCAGCTTTGCATATAGACCGGCGCATCGAGCGCCGCGACGATACGCGTCTCTGCGCGCTCAGTCGCCATCGGATCGGCCAGGCGGATATCGAGATACTGATAACTGCCTTTGTTCTGGAAAAAGATCTGTCCCTGCTCCAGCGGCATGAAGATGAAGATCCGGTCCAGCTCCACACTGCCGGTCTTGAACAGATCGCCCACCGTATAAGTCTTGTTGCGCGGCGTTCCACCAAAGGGCGTGGCATTGGTTTCCGGCGAAATCAGCTTCACCTGGTCGCCTGGCAACACACCAAGCTGACTGGCCAGATAGGCGCCCATCAGGATGACATCGCCGCCATTGCGCCCCTGGCCGAAACCGGCCTCGATCGCCGCCGCGCCGCCATCTTCCAGGAAGGTATAGCTTTCCAGCTCTTGCATCGAGATGGACTTCACGACCGCCCCTGTCGCGCCGCCGCCCTGACGTGTCACCAGCACCTGGTTTTGCAGATAGGGCGTGGCCGAAGTCACACCATCCACGGCCTGGATGGACTCGATCATCCGGTCGGCTTCAACCTCGGTCTTGTCGGCGACCGATACGATAATGTGCGGCTGGCCGCCGAGAAGCGCGTCCAGCAGAGTGGCGCGAAAGCCCGCCATGATCGACATGATCACAATCAACGCGAACACGGCCAGCGCAATGCCGGCAAAGGAGAGGATGGCCGTCAACGACAGCCCACCATGTTCGCGCCGCGCGCGGACATAGCGCCAGGCCAGCGCGCGCTCGACCGCGCCGAAAGGTGTGTGTCCTGTGGCCATACTCAGACCTGATCGCCCGTCAGCTTGTTCAGGACGGCGTCAAGGCTCAATTCTTCAGTCTCGCCGGTCGCGCGGCGCTTCAGCTCCACCGTGCCGGCCTTGAGTCCGCGTGGGCCAATGGCGAGCTGCCAGGGCAGTCCGATCAGGTCCATGGTTGCGAATTTCCCTCCGGGCCGTTCGTCTCTGTCATCGTAAAGGACGTCAAACCCGGCATTTTCAAGGCGTTGATACGCCTCGTCGCAGGCGGTGGTGCAGGCCTCGTCACTGGCGCGCAGGTTCATCAGGCCGACATCGAACGGCGCGACACTTGCGGGCCAGACAATCCCCTTCTCGTCATGGCTGGCCTCGATGATGCCGCCAACCAAACGTGAAACGCCGATGCCATAGCTGCCACCATGAATCTCGGTCAGGCCGCCTTCAGCAGTCTGAATTTCGGCCTTCATCGGCTTTGAATATTTGGTGCCGAAATAGAAGATGTGACCAACCTCGATACCGCGCGCTGCAATCTGGCGATCCTCCGGGATCGCCTTGAATGCAGCTTCGTCATGCTTTTCCTCGGTCGCAGCATAGTACTGCGTGCGCTTTTCCATTTCGGCCGCCAGCGCCGCGTGATCCTCAAAATCAAAACCAACACCTGGCACAGGCACATCCATCAAGGCCTTGTCACAGAACACTGCACTCTCACCAGTCTCGGCCAGAATAATGAATTCATGGCTGAGATCACCACCGATGGGACCGGGATCGGCCTGCATCGGAATAGCCGTCACGCCCAACCGGTTGAACGTATTCAGATAAGAAGCAAACATCTTCTGATAGGCGATGCGGGCGGAGGCCTCGTCTACATCAAAGCTGTAGGCATCCTTCATCAGGAATTCGCGTCCGCGCATCACGCCAAAGCGCGGGCGGGTCTCGTCGCGAAACTTCCACTGCTGGTGATAGAGATTGAGCGGCAGCTGCTTGTAACTCTTCACATAGGCGCGGAAGATATCTGTGATCACCTCCTCATTGGTCGGCCCATAAAGCAAGTCGCGGCCCGAACGGTCTTCGATGCGGAGCATCTCCGGGCCATAGGCGTCATAACGCCCAGACTCGCGCCACAGATCGGCCTGTTGAAGGGTCGGCATCAACAGCTCGATGGCACCGGCGCGGTTCATTTCCTCGCGCACGATCTGCTCAATATTTTTAAGAACCTTGAAGCCCAGAGGCAGCCAGGAATAGATCCCCGCACTGCCCTGGCGGATCATGCCCGCGCGCAGCATCAGCTGGTGGCTGATCACGGTTGCTTCGGCGGGAGCTTCCTTGGTGACAGGAAGGAGATAACGGGAGAGACGCATGGAATTTGGGACTCAGATCAGATGAATAGTGTGTCGAGCCTTCGCTAGCGCGCCGGGCCGCCTCTGGCTAGAGTTACTCTTCTTGTGCACGGAGACTTCCTGCCAACACTGTCACTGGCGCGCACATGTCCCCTTCTGAAATCCTGGAGACACTTTCATACTCTGCCACCGTCGGTGCCAGTCTGCGGATCAGAATCAAGCCGCGTTGGCTTGGACTGATGATCGTGTTGGCAGGCAGACCTGCGCTATCCTGCTGCGCAGCTTCGCCAGCCACAACAGTCCCGGGCGCACTAAGTTTAAGCATGAT
>JALEGE010000128.1 GCA_022760335.1 Hyphomonadaceae bacterium | reverse complement strand
GAACATAGAAATAGGGCGTGCTCGGATGGGTTTGGCGAAATGACCGCGCCTGTCGGGTCCTTTTATGCCAATGCATCTGGTCTTTATGACATGCACGGTAATGTGTGGGAGTGGGTCGAGGATTGCTATCAGGATAGCTATGATGGCGCGCCTGTAGATGGGTCTGCGCGACAAGTGAGCAATTGCTCGTACCGTGTCCTCCGTGGTGGAGCTTGGAACGGTGGTCCAAATTTGGGTCGCTGGGCGCTCCGCTACTGGCGCTCTTCCAACGAGGGGGACAATCATATCGGCTTCCGAGTGGCTAGGACGCTTTAACCTTACCCTTTTCGCAGTTGCGTGCTCATCCTGAGCGAAGTCGAAGGATGATTGCGCTGAAATCTCAACCACATCCCTCGACTTCGCTCGGGATGAGCGCGTCGCGGGCATAGCAGGATGAGCGCGACGGGGCATGGACCTGCGGGGCAGATTATTCGATTTTGGACTGCCCCATCAACGCCAACCCCTGCCGCAGCATTGCGGCCCTCACCCCTGACCCCTCTCCCGTAATCCGGGAGAGGGGGACGCGTGTGGTGAGTTCAGCGCATCTGTTTCAATAGGGCGCCTCCCTCTCCCGGCCGCGGGAGAGGGACCGAGGGTGAGGGCCGCGGTGTCTCGGCGAACGCTTATGCCGCCCCATCTGCCCATCCCCCTCGCGCGTGTCACATTCCTTGGTTAATCTCTGCGCCGTGGGCAGCCGTTTCGCTGCCGGAAACGGTCATGGGAGTGAAACATGGACTGGTTCAATGAAGTGTTCGATCTGGCCTCGGTGGCGGGTGGCGCGGGGCTGATCGGCGGGGCGGCGGGCACCGGGATTGCGGTACTGTTTTCCGGCGCGATCATGAAATTCCTGGCGCGCGTGGTCTCCACCGCCGTCATGACCGGGGTGGGATACCTGGCCCTGCTCAACTGGCTCGGCTTCGAGATCATTCCGCCGGAAGACATCAAGATCCCCAGCCTGCCGGGCGCCGAGCGCAGCGCCACCGATGATGACACCCGCTGGTATGCCGAAAGTTTCACACCCCAGCTCCAGCCCGATGGCAGCGTCACCGCGCCGGGCATTGAGGGCGAACTGGATGAGGATGATGTCATTCTCGATCCGGAAGGGGCAGAGAAAGTGAAAAATCCCAAGCGCGCCTATGTCGTGCGCTCGCCCTTCCGGCGCGGTGGTTAGGCCGCCGGCTCCACCACTTCCATTCCCAGGGCGCGGTAAAAGGCCACCGCGCCCGAGGGATTGTCGGATTGGACTTTCAGATGCACTTCGTTGAGCCCGCGCGCGGCAAACTCTGCGAAGATCTGCGCGATCACAGCCTTGCCTAACCCCAAGCGGCGCAGGTCCGCGCGCACGCCGATATCCTTCATGAAACCGCTGGACCAGCACTGAGCGAACCCGGCGAGCGTGCCGCTGGCGGTCTCCGTCACAATGAAACATAGAGCGGGATCAAACTCCGAATCCGCCTTCAGGGCCGGCCACCAGGTCTCGAAATCAAGCACATCGCCGCCACCATCAGCATAGACCGCGTTGAGCAGATCACGTGCCGGGCGGGCATGGCGGGCTTCATCGAAGGCGGTGAATGCGAAGCCGCCGGGCAGGGGCCTGGGCGGCTCCAGGCCAGCCAGCCTCTTGCGCATGAGGAGAACCGGGGCGGAGGCGCTCACGCGCGCGCTACTCCTCAAACCGGTCGAGCAGCCAGGCGAATTGCTTCGCCAGGGCGTCGCGCTGGTCTTCGGTGTAGAAACCACAGCTGTGTCCGGCATCGGCATCGGCATGGATCACCACCTGGTCGCCGGCACCGCGCTCGGCCATGACAGCCGCCAGGCGCGCCGACATCCAGTGTGGCACGCGCGAATCCTGGAAGCCGACACACAGGAACATGTCCGGCAGGGTTTCGGCTGTGCGGGCAAGTTCGACACTGTCAGAGGCGGCCATCAGGACAGCATCCTCGGGAATTCGGGGGTCACCGAATTCGTCAATCTGCGTGGCGCCATTGGGGCCATCCAGACTGCGCAGCGGGTTGACCACGCCGAACTCGACAATTGCCGCGCCGAACAGATCCGGCCGCTTGAGCGCAACCGGCGCGGCAATCAGGCCGCCCGCACTGCCGCCAAGGGCCGCGATTTGGCCGGGCTCGGAATAGCCGAGTTGCACCAGTTTCTCCCCGCAGGCGATCATGTCCTCATGCGAGCGGCGCTTGTCCGGACCGGAGCCGTCGGCATGCCATGAGGGACCATAATAGCCCGAGCCGCGAACATGGCATTCGGCCTGGACCCCGCCCAGGCTGACCCAGGCAAGTGCGGCCGGGTCCCAGCCGGCCATGGTGGTCTCGCCATAGCTGCCATAGGCGTGGATGATGGTGGGAGCGGGCATGCCGGCCTGGCTGGCCGGGGCGGTGATGGAGAGCGGCACTTCGGTGCCATCGCGGCTGCGCGCGAAAACGGTGGAATGCTCTACGGCCGCCAGGTCGCTGAGATCATCCTTGCGGCTCAGGCCCGGCAGATTGACGGCATAGGCCGCCCCTTCGGCATCGAGCCGCAAGAGCTGCCAGGGCTGACCAGGCGAGGACATGTCGAAGGTGACCGAGGTTTCGGAGCCTTCGACCGGAAAGAAGCTGTCAAAATCGATCTCACCTTCAAACGGCAGGTCGACTTCCTCCAGCGCAAGATCATCGCCAGTCATGCGGAACAGTGAGTGCATGTCGCCCTTGCGTGCGGCGACATAGGCAATTTCGCCCAGCGAAATGGTGTAGAGATAGCTGACATCACGGCCCGCGCGCGCGACCTGGCGAACATGGCCACCACTTACGGGTAGGGCATACAAGCCTGACTGGCCCGGACCGCTGGCGGCGGTCATGATGTAGTGGTTATTGTAGATTTCAACATCAGAGAGCTGGAAGTGGCTGCCGATTTCCTGCCAGGTCGGTGTGCCTGCCTGCAGGCTGGCAAGGTCTGTGGTGTAGGCGTCAATGAAATTGCCGCGCCACAGATAACCCATGGCCCGGTCGGACTGGGCGGGCACCCAGAAACCGAACCAGTCGCCGAACTCGGTCTCCACGCCGGGCGCGTTCTCGCCGAACACGCTGGCCCCCGCTGTGCCGCTGGCAATGTCGAACAGGGTCCACTCTGCGCCAACGCTCGGGTCGCCTTCGACCAGGCTGGTGGTCGCTGCCTTGCGGAACACCCCGGTCTGAGAGGTCAGCCAGGTGAAGCCCATATCGCCGCCGACAACGATCGGTCCGGCCTCAGCCTCCAGGACCATTCCGGTCTTCATATCGATGAACTGCACCACGGCGATTTCCGTTCCGCCATCGCCCACCGAGACGGCGAGCGTGCGCCCATCCGGCGAGAGGGAAAACCCTTCCAGGCTGGGCGCGGCAAAGGGCGTGTGATGGATCGGGTCATAGAAAACGCCGGGCCGGCCGGTCAGGAACAGCCGGCCATAGCTGAGATAGAGGGCCTGATCATTGAGTAGCGCGACATAGGCATAATTCGGGCCCATCTCGAAATAGCGCTCGATCGCCGCCCGCGCCGGCCAGAAGCTGGAAGAGGCGCGCAAGGGCCCGTCTTGCACGCGCGTCAGGCGCAGCATCTGCTTGTTGAGATCCTTGCGGAAGGCCGGCTGCAGCATCCACTCATAGGGGTCGCCATGGGTATCGGCACCATCGGGCGTGGTGAAGCTGATGGCGGGCATCTGCTTGCCAGACGGCAGGGCCTGGGCCAGCACGGTGGGTGCAAGTAAGGCGACGGCTAGAATGACAAGCGCCGCCAGCGCCCCGAACAAAGTTGGTCTTCCTGTCATGAACAAAGCTTTGCGGGGCGACCTGCGCGCTGTCAATCAAGGCTGTCCAGTCGGGCTGCGCCGGCATCCACGGCGACATGCTGCGCGCGCTCGGCAAAGGCTTCGAACAGAAAGGCCTCCGTGCCGGTGAGCCAAGCCTGGCCGGGCAGGGCGGACAGCTCGTCGAACAGGGCCGCCCGGCGATCCATGTCGAGATGCGCGGCGGCTTCGTCCAACAACAGGAACGGCGTCGGCCCGCCCGCGCCGCGCGCCAGGCCTTGCGCGGATGCCAGGATCAGCCCGATCAGCAGGGCCTTCTGCTGGCCGGTGGAGGCATCCTTGGCCGGCATGGCGGTGGGGCGGTGAATGACGGAAAGATCGGCCCGGTGCGGGCCCTTCAGCGTGCGCCCGGCCTTCTTGTCGACATGGCGCATGCCGGCCCATTGTTCGGCCAGCGTCTCCTCGATCTCGGCAAGGCCCGCGCCGGCCACGGCCATCTCCTCGGCCTCGCCTTCCAGGGCAAGGTCGGCTTTGGGGAAGGCGCCTTCGGGGCGATCATTGACCGAGCTCTGCAGGCGCTCCAGCACCAGGGCGCGGCCGATGGCGAGCTCCGCGCCGGCCTCGGCCATGCGCGCCTCTATGGCATCGGCCCAGGCCGGGTCGACATATTGGCGCTCCAGCAGGGCATTGCGCTCGCGCATCGCCTTTTCATAGCGCGCGGCCGCCGGGCCATGGGCAGGCAAATGGGCCATCACTTGCCGGTCGAAGAAGCGCCGCCGGTCAGACGCGCTGCCCCGGAATACGGAGTCCATGGCGGGGGTGAGCCACACGATACGGATGAGATCCGCCAGGTCGCTGGGTGAGGCGGTTTCGCCATCAATTCGCACGGTGCGCTTGTTGCCTGAGCCAGACCGGTCCAGCCCAACCCCGATGCGCCGGTCTTCCAATTCGCCCGAGACGGTCCACCCGCCTTGCGCGCCATGGCGGGTAAGGTCCGTTAGCGCGGCCGAGCGCAGCCCGCGGCCGGGCCCAAGTTGGCTGATTGCCTCGAGCAGATTGGTCTTTCCCGCGCCATTGGCTCCATACAGACAGACGTGTCGACCGTCCAATTTCAGGTCAAGTTGCTCATAATTCCGGAAATCTGTCAGGCGAAGTCGTGTCAAAGTGGTCATAAATCGATTTCTATCCTCGACGTGCCTTAAAGTCCTTGATTGTATGCTTTTCAGGCTTCGTGTGGGGCGAGAAGCATGAGCATGCATCATTTACAGCCGATCTCCGACACTTTGGAGTTTGTACTTGGCAATAGCTGGATGGAACCAGCCGATATCCAGCGCGACTATCAGTGGACAGCTGAGCAGGTCAGCGAACTGCTGGATGATCTCATCACTTTTGCCGTGCCGCCCGATGGTGAAGCTGAAGAGGATGCCTATTTCGTCGGTGTGATCATCGTGCATGGGATGAACCAGCAGTTCCGTCTCTATGACGGCTTGCAGCGCATTACCACGCTGACCATCCTGATCTGCTTGTTGCGTGACATGATTCAGGATGCGGAGCTGAAAACCCGCCTGCAGGCCTGTGTGTTTGACCGCAAGGGCGAGCCGCGCTTGAAACTGATCGGCCATCAGTATCTTGCCACCCATATCCAGCCGCGCGGCAAGTCACTCAGCCTGGCTTCCGGGCGGTTGACAGGCCAGGCCGAAGTGTTGCGCGCAGCTCAGAAACATATGCGCGACCAGCTGCGTACCCTGTCGCCGCGCACTTTGTATTTTCTTGCCTGGACGGTGCTTGAACGTGTTCTGATCCTGCGGCTTAGCGTGGCGACACCAGCCATGGCGAACCGGATTTTCCGCACCATCAATATGCGCGGGCTGAAACTGGAGGATGCCGATCTTATCAAGTCGCGTCTGGCTGAGTTTCCCGGCAGCGCCGAAGAGGTCGAGGAGTTGCTGACGGCCTGGCAGGATATCCGTCAGGCTTTGACCGCGCGTAGCCAGGCGCGGGTGGACCAGGTCGAGGAAAGCCACCGTTATGACCGCTATAGCGGTTTTCAGGGCTTTGTCCTGGCGCTGGAAATGATGGAACGGTTTACTCCCGACACACCCGATCACAAGCCCAGCACCGTCGAGCGGCTGAATGGTTTTGTCGATCTGATGAAAAGCCGCCATGGCACGGCCAAGGGGCTGACGGGCTATTTCCGGTTCCTGCACAAATGCGCGACGGACTGGAACACGCTGCACCAGCCGGCCATGGGCGGACAATCAAGCCCTTTCAATCCGCTGTTGCCAATTCGCGCAGTCTGGTGGACAGAGTGGAAACCGCTGGCCCTGCGGGTGATGGGCCGCGCCAGCCAGATGGAAAGCGCTGGGCCGCCCTGGCGCGCGCGCATCTTCGATCAGATGCACCGCGCTGCCATTGCCATGGAGTTGGCAGGGTTCAGCCCAATGAAACGGCAACTGGTCTTCGCCAAGGCAATTGAGGAGCTCAAGGATGGTGCCACGCCGGACCGGCTGGAATCGCTGGTCATGTGGCAGGCGGACCTGATCCGCATCCATAGCGCGCTGACGGGCGCGTTCGATCAGTATCAGTTGCGCCGGTCGACGGTTGTCTGGATCGAATACATCATGTCTGGCGCCCCCTACAGTTTCCTGCGCGACATGACCGTTGAACATGTCCTGCCGGTTTCAACTCATCTGCCCGCAGGCTGGCTGAAGGAGTTCCCCGACTGGCAAACCCGCCGCGATGTGATGAACCTATTGGGCAATCTCATCCTTTTGCCGCGCAGCATCAATCAGGGCTTCGGCGATGACACCTTCGAAGAGAAGATGGCCGCCCTGACGCAAAGGGAGAGCGAGCTGGAGGGGCTGAACCTGGTTTACTGGGTGCGCAAGTGTGAAGACTGGACCCCCGACCGGATACGCACGCTGACCGATCATCTCGCCGCCTATGTCTGGGACGCGCTGAAAATGTCGGACGTAGACTATGCCACATTCGGTGCCCAGCGCGCCTGAGCCGGCCTGTTTATACGCGCAGCGGCATCAACACATATTGCGCGTGAGCGTCTTCGGGGTCGAGCACCAGGGCAGGGCTTGCCGGATCGTTGAACAGGAACTCCGCATCGGCGGCCTCAATCTGTCCGGCAATATCGAGCAGATATTTGGCATTGAAGCCGATTTCCATGGGCTCGTGAGCGTAATCCGCCTCGATTTCCTCATGACCCTGGCCGGTTTCGGCGTGGCTGACGGCGAGCACCAACCGGCCATCTTCCATGCTCATTTTCACCGAGCGTGAACGCTCCGCCGAAACAGTGGAGACGCGATCAACCGCGGCTTCGAAAGCCTTGTTGTCGATGGTGAGTTTCTTGTCATTGCCCTGGGGAATGACGCGGGCATAGTCAGGAAAACTGCCATCGATCAGTTTGGCGGTGAGCACGGCATTACCCGAACGCACAACGATCTTGTTGTCTGAGACCTCCAGTGTAACTGGCTCGGAGGCCGCATCGATCAGGCGGCGCGCCTCGGTGACGGCCTTGCGCGGCACGATCACGCCTTCGAGGTTTTCAGAGCCTTTCGGCGCGGGCGTTTCGGCGAGCGCGAGACGGTGGCCATCGGTCGCCACACAGCGCAAGACCTTGCCGCCATCGCCATCGGCGGCGTGCAGATAGACGCCATTGAGATAATAGCGCGTCTCTTCAGTGGAGATGGCAAACCGCGTCTTGTCGATCAGGCGGCGCAGATCGGCTGCGTCGACTTCGAACCGGGTGGCTTCGTCATCGCCGCCCATGGTCTGGAAATCCGAAGCGGGCAGGGTGGGCAGTGCGAACTGCGAGCGACCAGACTGGATCGACAGGCGGTTGTTGCCCGGATCCAGGGAAAGTTCCACATCGGCTCCACCGGGCAGTTTGCGCACCACATCAAACAGGGTGCCGGCCGGTGCGGTGATTGCGCCTTCCTTGGAAATGCTGGCCGGGGCGCTGTCGACCGCCTCGATATCAAGATCGGTGGCCGTCAGCGTCAGCGCGCCATCGCTGGCGGTGAGCAGGATATTGGACAGGATCGGAATGGTATTGCGCCGCTCCACCACATTCTGGACATGGGAGAGCGCACCGAGAAGGTCACCGCGTTCGATCGTCAGTTTCATTATGGGCGCCTCATCAAGACAGTCGCATCAGGAAAACTTGTATCCGCCGGCTTCCGAGAGAACCAGCATCCATATAGGGAGCGGCGCTGCGGAAAAGGCGGCCCACCTCATGTTCCCGAATGGGATTTGGGTGGGCCGCTACACTTGGTGAATTCGCGAGAAATGCAAGCCCTGAAATGGGGAAAGCAGGGCTTGCAGAGGTTTGATCAGCGTTGCAGCTGATAAATTCTCTCACGCAACTGGTCGAGATGTTGCGGGGTATCAGTGCGCTTTTCCAGATACGCCGTCACACGCTCAACCGCGTACATGATTGAAGTATGGTCTCTTTTTCCGAAGGAGCGGGCGATGGTGGGGTAGGATTTGTCCGTCATTTCCCGGCACAGGAACATGGCCAGATGACGGGCATAGACAATCCGTTGCAGCTTGCGCGGACCTTCGATCTCAGCCTTGGTGAGATCGAACATCTCGCAAGTGGCCTGCTTGATGTCACTGATCTTCGGATTGGTGACCGCACCGGCCAGCTTGTCGAGCACGCGCGCCAGCATATCCTGGGTCGGTGCCAGCGTGCCAAGGCTACATTCCGAATAGAGACCCAGCAATCCGCCCAGCAATTCCCGGCCCTGGCCGCGAATGCGCTGGTTGATCTGCTCCAGCATGGCGTCGGAAACCTCGAAGGCCGGACGCTGTGCCTGAAGCCGGTCGACGAAGCGGCGCAGGATCTTCAGGCGCACTGCCTTGTCCGGGGCCTTGATCTCGACCGACATGGCGCCACGGATCTGGCTCATGACTCGTGTGGAGAAGCCGTCCAGTTTTCCGGGAGCGGTATCCGTCGTGAGAATCACAAGGCCACCCGCTTCGGTGATCGAGCGCAGATTGCGGCAGAACTCCGCATCCGTGCCCTTGGCATTGGCGATGTTCTGCAGATCATCGATCAGCACAATATCGCAGGCACGCAGTTTTGCCTTCAACTCACGCGTATCGCGCGCCATGGCGCCGGCAATATACTCATTCTGGAAATCCTCTGCCGTGATGTAGAAGATTTCGCGCGTGTCTTCGGCCTGCTCCACATGCTGTTGTAGAGCGGTAATCATGTGCGTTTTGCCAACGCCCTGCAGACCATAGATGAGGATGACATTGGCGGGTAGTTCGCCGTCATCGGCAATGTGGCGCACCAGATCATAGGCCGTCTGGTTGAACGGGCCGACGACAAGATTGTCGAAGGTGTAATCCCGGCGTTCGCCGCTGATCGTGCTCTCGTTTGCAGGCCGAGCCTCAGTCTTGTGGGCATCGGGCACAACATCTTCGGCCCAGGGGTCATTGCCGAGCAGCTCAGAATAGTCTGCGCCGTCACGATCCCATGCGATGACGTCGATAATCCGATCGCGTGGATCATGCGAGCGCCAGACGCGTTGCAGAAGACGCTGGTGCTCACCGCGCACCCGATCTGCCGTAAGGCGGGTACGAGCCGCGATGATAATCTTGCCGTCACGCTCAGCGATGATTTTCAGTTCTGAAATATAGCGGTCAAAGTCTGAGGATGAGACCAGACCTTTCAGATCCTTACGCGTGAGATTCCAAATTGCCGGCGCGCCGGTACTGCCCGCCATGCTGTCTTTGGTGGACGCAGCCTTGTTTTCTTCTTTCTTGCGAGACCCCATCGGTGCCCCCTTTCTAGAGCTGTGCTTCCCCTGATACTCTACAGCAAAACTCAACTGTCCCGGCCCTTCTGGTCGGGGTAAATTTAGTGCGTATGCGGTGATAAACTCGGGACTTCCAAACCGTACCGCACAGGCCCCTTTCGGCACAACAGCGAAATTCAATGATTCGGTGATCAATGCCTGTTGACACTCTCGCGTTACTTGAAATGCTTACTTTTTTTTCACCAAGCCTGCTGAAAAAACGTAAACACTTACAGTGAGTTGTTAGTCTGTAATACTCGGTACCCAGATGGTGTGTGAATTTCCCGGCGCATGTTGGCAGGATTGCCCAGAGGTCGGGCACACAGACCAGTTACAACGAAATTTACAGTGAAATTCGCAGCATTCCGAATTGACATTTTTTTGCGACTCTGCCTGCGAAAAACAGCGGGCCTGAAGAGCACTCTACGGAGCTACACTTTAGCTGCATTACTCTAACGCGGTGGTGGCTCCAAAAAAAGCCCGCAGGTTGCCCTGCGAGCTCTTTTTTGTCCGTATGCGGTCTTGATTTTTTAGCCGAGCGCCTTCACGCGCGCGGACAGGCGGGAAATTTTCCGCGCCGAGGTGTTCTTGTGCATCACGCCTTTGGTCACCGCACGCATGATCTCCGGCTGGGCATCACGCAGGGCAGCTTCGGCCGCGGCCTTGTCGCCAGATGCGATCGCCTCTTCCACACGGCGCACATGGGTGCGCACACGCGAGCGACGTGATGTGTTCACTTCCGTGCGGCGCGCAATCTTGCGCACCATTTTCTTGGCTGACTTCGTATTCGCCATCAAAATCTCCTGGATGCCCGAAGGGCAAGAAGCGGGTCGGATACCTCAGCCACGCCCCGCCCGTCAAGGCCGCATTCGTCTACTTGTGCAGGAAGTGCGGTGTGCGCTTTTCGACATAGGCCTCCATGCCCTCTGCCTGGTCGTCAGTGGCGAAGAGTGCGTGGAACAGGCGGCGCTCATACATCACGCCCTGGCTGAGCGTGGTCTCATAGGCCGCGTTGACCATTTCCTTGGTCATCATGGCCGCCACCACGGGCTTCTCCGCGATCTTGCGGGCCACGGTCTTGGCTTCTTCCAGGAGATCATCATGGGCGACGATGCGGGAGACCAGGCCACAGCGCTCAGCCTCCTCGGCATCCATCATGCGGCCCGTCAGGCACATTTCCATCGCCTTGGACTTGCCGATGAAGCGTGTCAGGCGCTGCGTGCCGCCGGCGCCGGGGGAGACGCCAAGATTGATCTCAGGCTGACCGAACTTGGCCTTCTCGCTGGCCAGGATGAAGTCGCACATCATGGCAAGTTCACAGCCGCCGCCAAGGGCAAAGCCGTTCACCGCCGCTATGACCGGGGTACGCATGCGCGCGGTGCGCTCCCAATTGGCGGTGATGAAGTCTTCCATATAGGTCTGTGGGAAGGATTTGGACTGCATCTCCTTGATGTCCGCGCCGGCGGCGAAGGCTCGGCCGGCGCCAGTGATGATCACACAGCGCGTTTCCGGGTCGCCATCAAGTGTATCGAGCGCTTCCGTCAGCTCATCCATGAGCTGTTTGTTGAACGCGTTCAGGGCGTCTTCGCGATTGAGTGTGATAATCGCGATCGCGCCGTCGGCACGCTCCACTTTAATCGTGTCAAAGGTCATGAGGATCCTCTCAGGGGGGACGGGCGGGCCCTTCCGGGTCCCGTATGTATTCTTTTGGGCGCAAATCGTGCGCCGAGGGGAACAAGTTCCACCCGCGCAGTCCATCAGACTCAGCCCAATGCCGCCTATACTGGAAAGCCTGGCGCGCGTCATCCTCCCGCAGCATTCTCTCTGAGAATGCAGGTAAGTCTCTGCTCAGTCTTCCTGGAACAGATCAAGCGCCGCAGCGGTCATGGCCTTCACGCCTGTCTCGATGGTGGGCTCAGCATCAGGCGCAAAGAAGGGCGAGTGAAGCGAGGGCAGGGCGAGCGCGCCCTCCTGGCTGCTGGCATAGGTTTCCGGCGCCACAGCGCCGAGCCAGAAGATCAGCGAGGGAATCTTCTCGCCAGTGCGTCCATATTGGCTGAAATCCTCCCCACCCATAACGGGCGAGACGGATACGACATTTTCCATGCCGATCGCTGCGCCGATCGCCGCCATCGCAGTCTCGGTGAGCGCCGGGTCGTTATAGGTTGCGGGCGTATAGTCGCTCTCGATGATGATTTCCGGCTCTGGTGCGCCGAAGGTCTCGGCCTGGCCGCGTGCAATGCGCTGGATGCCTTCCAACAGCAGGGCGCGGGTCTCGTCGCTATAGCTGCGCACGGTGAGCTTCAGATGTGCCTCATCCGATATGATATTGTGCTTGGCGCCGGCCTGGATCGAACCGACCGTCACCACGCCGGGCTCCTGTGGGTCGAGATTGCGCGAAACCAGGCTCTGCAGGGCGGTGACGATATGGGCTGCGACCACGACAGGGTCTTTGGTGGTGTGAGGATAAGCGCCATGCCCACCAACGCCTTTTACGTGGATATCGACACTGTCGACATTGGCCAGGGCATAGCCGGAGGAATAGGCCACCTTGCCGGCCGGCTGACTGGCCGAGACATGCAGGGCGAGATTATAGTCCGGCACCGGAAAACGCTCGAACAGGCCGTCAGCCAGCATGGCCTGGGCGCCAAGGCCCAACTCCTCTGCCGGTTGCAGGATCATCACCAGCGTGCCCGACCATTCATCAGCGCGTTGGGCCAGCGCGCGCGCCACCCCGGCCCACACTGTCATGTGCACATCATGCCCGCAGGCATGCATCACGCCGTTCTCCACCCCACTCCAGGTCGTGTCGACCACCTCTGAGGCAAAGCTGAGGCTGGTGCGCTCATACACAGGCAGAGCGTCCATGTCGGCACGGATCAGCACGGTCGGGCCATCCCCGTTGCGCAACACGCCGACCACGCCATAGCCGCCAACCTCGTCGATCACCTGGCCCTGGATATCCTCGGCCTTGGCACGGACCCAGGCATCGCCAAGACGGGTGGTGACCTCGAAGTTCAGCGCGTCAAGTTCGGCCGCCAGCATGGCGCTGGAATTGGCTTCCTGGAAAGAGAGTTCGGGGTTGGAGTGCAGCCAGGTGTAGACATCCATCAGGGCGCCACCCACGGGGCCTTCCGGCGGGGGCTGCAGGGGGGAAGCCGGTTGCGCCGTGGCACAGCCAGCAGCGGTGGACAGGGCGAGCGCAAGCGCGAGCGAACGGATCATGAGGCACCTCCAGACATCTCCCAGCTAATCGCGCACCGAGCGAAAAGAAAAGGGGCGCGCCGATTATAGCGCGCCCCTGATCAAGGATTAGAGCCTTCTAGAAGTCCTTGCGAACGCGCACACCCCATTGCAGCGGCTTGCCGGAGATGAAGGTTGGGATGCCAAAGGCATCGCCGGTATTGCCGGCATCGATGAGATATTCCTCATCGAAGGCGTTCTTGATGTAATATTGCAGCTCCAGCCCGTTGTCGAAGGTGAGGGCGGCATCGAAGTTCACCAGGAAATAGCCATCCTGGCTGATCAGATCGCGCTCTGTATTGTCGAAGAACACTTCTGATTGCCAGGTCAGGTTCGGCACCAGGCGCAGATTGCCGACAGGCGTGTCGAAATTGAACCGCGCGAAGGTCGCGAATGTGTGGTCGGGCGACAGGCGCAGCTTGTTGCCGCCGAATTCTTGCGGCTGGCCGTCCACTTCATCCTCAAAGCGGGCACGGTTGTAGCCATAGGAGGCGACGAAGTCGAAATTCTCCGACACGTTCCAATTGGCTTGGGTCTCAAGGCCATAGCTGGTCGCGTTGCCAGCATTCAGGGGCACGATTACGCCATTATCATCGATGATCGAAGTCTGGAAATTGGTGTAGTCGTAATAGAAGACCGAGGCATCCAGGGCGAGATCACCCTCGAACAGGAAGCCCTTGGTGCCGATCTCGTAGCTATCAACTTCCTCGGCCGGCAGTTGGGTGAACCGGTTCGCCGCATCAGTGGTCGAGGCCGTGATCACGTCCGGGCGACGGCCGCGCGCTGTGTTGGCGAACAGGTTCCAGTCCTCGGTCAGCTCATACTTCGCCGCCAGACGCCATGTGACGCCATCGAATGTATCGCTGGAGGTCAGGCGCGCGGTGCCGAGGGCGTTTTCCGCCGGGCCGGTGCCGGCGGTGACGAAGATCCCGCCAAAGGTCAGGTTGGACGGGCCATTAAGGTTGCCGACCTCGATACCAGTGGTCTTGTCATCCTGCGTGTAGCGCACACCTGCGGTGAGCTCCAGTTTCGGCGTTACGGCGAAGGTGCCGTCCGCGAAGATATCCACGCTCTCGGTCTTGCCGGTATTGGCGTAGAACTCATTGTGGATCGGCTTCAGTGGCACGACCAGGGTCCCGCCCGACTGCTGCAGTGCAGTGAGGTTGATGGCTGGCAGCGCCTCCACCGGCGGGGCCACAGGTGGCACGATAAAGCCGCCAAGGAAGGCCTGCACGGCGCGCTCGTCATAGGTCAGCGGCACGAATTGGCGGCCATCCTCATTGATATAGCTGATGCCGGCAAAGCCGGTGAGCGGGCCACCATCATCGAAATTCACCCGGAATTCCTGGCTGAACTGGTCACCCTCTGCATCCTCGGCGAAGATCAAGAGCGGCAGGGCGAAGCCGTCCGGATCGAACACTTCAACACTCTCGAAATTCCGGTTGCCGGTGATCGAGGTCAGCGTGAGAGCGTCATTGATTTGCCACTCGGCCAACAGGGTGGAGGAGAAGATCTCACGTTCTGTGCCCAAGCCCTTGCCGCCCAGGAAATTGCCGAACGTGTTCAGGAAGGCCGGATCCCAGGCATCGGTCGAGGCGCCAGGGACAGGCTCGAACGCGCCAGACTTGAAGCTTGTACCCGAGGGCTTGTCTTCCTGATAGTTCAGGATCAGGTCGAAGCGCAGGTCGCTGGTCGGCGTGTAGGCGAGCGAGGCGCGGAAAGCATCCATGCTCTCGGAATTGAAATCCTCTTCCTCGGGATTGAGGCTGTCGACGAAGCCCTGACGGCGGCGCGAACGCGCGGCCAGGCGGAAGGCCAGCATGTCGTCCACGATTGGGCCGGTGATATGGCCGTCGAGATAGATCTCGCCCAGATTGCCGAGGCCGGCCGTGACATGGCCACCCCCCTCAAATTGCGGCTTGGCCTGGATCACGTTGATACCGCCGATCAGAGCGCCGCGCCCGAACAGGGTCGGCTGCGGACCTTTGGCGACCTCGACGCGTTCAAGGTCGAACAGCTCCACGATGGAGCCGCGCGAACGCGAGATGGAAACACCATCCTGGAAGACGGCGATGCGGGGCTCGATATTGGCCTCGCCGCTGTCAGAGGTAATGCCGCGGATCACGAAGCCGGGATTGTTCGGGCTTTGCTCCTGGACCTCAAGGCCGGGAATGAAGCGGGCGACCTGGTCAAACTCATCCAGGCCCAGTTCGGTGAGGATCTGATCGTCGAGCGCCGACAGGGTAACCGGCACATCCTGCAGGCTTTGCTCGCGCTTTTGCACCGTCACGGTGATGGTGTTCTGGACCAGAGGATCATCCTCGGCCGGTGTTTGCGCGGTTGCGAGGGGCGAGAGGCCGAGAAGGGCGGCGGCCGAGACCGTAGAGAAATTCATAAAGCGGGAAAGAGACGACATGGGAGGACTCCGTCTGAGGGTTTCAGACGCGCCTACCCAGCTCTCATGACACTTGCGCGATGGTTTTGTTGCAGTTGCAAGAACGCCAGTTGATTGAGACGGAATGTGTCGATCCGGTTACACTTTACGTGTATTCACGCGCGCCCTAGCGCAGTACATCCGGCAGGGGATCGATATCCTCTGGTTCATGCTGGATGATGATCTTGGCGCCCAATTGTGTGGCGCGGGCGTCAAAGGCATCCATGGAGGCCAGCGAGGCGGCTTCATCGGTGTTGAAACGCGGGACGCGCCGCAGCTCCCGGCTCTCACGGCGATGAAACACATCGCCCGACAGGAGAACCGGACCGGTCTCTTCCAGCATGACCTGTAGCGAGGTATGCCCGGGCGTGTGACCAGGGGTCGGAAAGATAATGACCGATCCATCGCCGAACACATCCAGTTCGCCGACAAAAGGCTCGAACGCCATTTGCGCAAAGGCGCTGAATTGCGTTGCCGCTTCGCCTTCACCTTCCACACCTTCGGGAAACATGAAGTCATACTCGGCCTGATGAACCAGCCAGGTTGCGTCAGGAATCTGGTCAACCTGACCGACATGGTCAAAATGGCTGTGCGAGACGGCGAGGTATTCAATTTCCGCCGGTCTGATACCGCGTGCGCGCAACTGCGCCGTCAGGGTCTGCTCCAGCGACACCGTATATATATCCTGGGTGAAGGAAGGCTGGCCCGCCAGCATTCCTGGCACACCAGTATCCCAGATCAGATCCCCCTCGGGATGACGAATCAGCCAGCAGGTGTCTTTGAAAATGTCGGTCTCGCCAGCCCAGTCTCCAGCACTGGAGAAATCATCCAGATTCGAAATCTCGATGGTGCCGCAATCGAGCGCATGCAACTCAAGCTGTTCGATGCCCGAGGTTTCCGTTTCTGGTTCCGGCGTCAGTGCAGGCGCGGGCTCATTCGCGGGGAGGGGCGTATCCTGACTGCCGCCACATGCGGCCAGGGTCAGCGCCAGTCCAGCCAGGCCGATCGTCCACCCCAGTTTCATCGACAGCTCCCTTGGCCACCCAAATGGCCGGCACCCCTGAATGCCGGCTGAATCTCAACTGTTATCCTTATCGGGTTCCGCATCAATGTGAAGCGTCATGCCCATGGCGGGCACGGTTCGATAAAAACAGCTCGCGCGGCCGGTATGGCAGGCGCCGCCTGTCTGGCGCACTTTCAGCAAGATGGCATCCTGGTCGCAATCCACGCGAACTTCGGCAACCTCCTGGATATGCCCGGACGTCTCGCCCTTGATCCAGAGCGTGCCGCGTGAGCGCGAGTAATATGTCGCCCGGCCGGTTTCCAGCGTGGTGGCCAGGGCCTCGGCATTCATCCAGGCCAGCATCAGCACCTCGCCAGTCTCGGCATCCTGCGCGATGGCGGCGATCAGGCCATTGGCATCAAAGCGTGGGCGCAGTTCACGGGTTTCATCCTGCGCAGATCCGTCAAGCGGCGGCGGAAAACTCTCTGGCATGGCTGGCCTCGTCATGATGATCTTGTTGGCAGGCTTCGTGGCAGATTCAAGCTTACACTTGTGTCAGAAACTGAAGCCTTTGCGCCACATCCGGCCTCCGGGCGCAAGCTGTCCTTTGTTTCATTTGGCTTGGGGTGGAGGCCTCCGCTAGGGCTTTGCGCATGGGTTGGGGGTCTTCAACTCGCAGCGGAGACCGGCCGCTTATCGCCGGTCATGGAAGGAATTTCGATGAAACGGACACTTGTTTCAGTTTCGCTTTTTGCCGCGGGCCTGGCCCTGCCGGCCGTGGCCCAGGATACCGGATTTTACGGTGATGTGGGCTATACATATGTCATGACAGACACCGATGACGCCGATGTCGATATTGGCGCCATCACCGGTCATGGCGGTTGGGAGTTTTCCCCGAATTTCGCTGTTGAAGGCGAAGTTTCGGTGGGTATCCAGGATGATGAAGTGAGTGTTGGCGGAACCAATGTGGATGTCAGCATGAACTATCTGATCGGCGCCTTTGGCCGCGCCCAGCTTCCTGTGGGCGACCAGATCGTGGTCTTTGCCCGGGCAGGCCTGGTCAATGCCGAAATTGAGGCCGAGGCCGGCGGATTCAGCGAAAGTCAAAGTGAATCCGGTGCCGGTTACGGTGTCGGAGCGGAATTCATGCTCGATGCGGTCAACGGGGTCCGTTTCGATTATACCCGCTACGACATTGAGGATCTTGAGGCCGATGCCCTGACCCTCGCTTACAAGCGCCGTTTCTAACGCGGCGTCTTGTTACCCTGTTTGTAGAGTATTTACCCTAAAAGCTGCCTCCAACAGCGCGCCCTGCGGACCTGCCGGTCCGTGGGGCGTTTTCGCAGATCCGGACACGCCATTGCTCCTATTGTTGAATACAGGAGACAGGTTGGGGAAATCGTTCGCGGCGACGGATTCACAGTACCAATGTCAGCATAAGCCTGATACTCCCCGTCGCGCGCAGGTTGAATTTCCCCTGTGTAGGTTTGAGGGACAAATATCATGAAGACTCCTATTTTGATGTTGCTCGGCATGGCGGCCGCGGCGCCGGCCATAGCCCAGGAAGGCGGCTTCTACGCTACGGGCGGCTACACAGTTCTCAGCTCGGAGATCGAGGATTTCGAGAGCGTCAATCTCGGCGCGATCGGCGGACGCGCGGGATGGATGGTGACACCGAATTTCGGCGGCGAAGTCGAAGGCATGGTAGGGATTGTCGATGAAGAATTCGATGAGTTTGGAGCAATCGAGGCGACGGCGGGCTTGAACTATGCCGTCGGCGCTTTCGCCCGCGCGCAAGTTGGCATCACGAACTCCATTCTGATCTATGGCCGCTCCGGGGTTGTGATGGCTGAAATTGAGGCCGAAGCGTCCGGCTTTGGCGCCAGCGCAAGTGAAAGCGACAGTGAGTCCGGTGTCGGTGTCGGCGGCGGTATCGAATACGGCTTCCTTCCGCACCTTTCGCTGTATGTCGATTATACCCGCTATGAATTCGACGAATCCCAGATTGACGGGGTCTCGTTTGGCGGCAAATTCCGCTTCTAAAGCCTTTCCAGTCAGACAGGTATAGCCACGCCCCGGTGCCGTCATGGCGCCGGGGCGTTTGCATTCGGGCTCAGATTATGCCGCGGGATTTCAACTCGACCTGCTGGTCGTCTGCAATGCCGAGACCGGTGAGAATTTCGCTGGTATGCTCGCCCAGGGCCGGCGCGGGGCGCTCCAGACGTCCCGGCGTTTCGTTCAGTTTCGGTGCGGGCGCCTGCATGGGCACCTCGCCCAGGATCGGATGCGCAAGCCGGACAATTGCCTCACGCGCGGCGATATGCGCGTCGGCCAGCATATCTTTCGCTGTATTCACCTGGCCGCTGGGCACGGCATGGGCTTCGGCCAGCGCCAGCACTTCGGCCATGGTGTGCTGTACCGTCCATGCGCCGATCTTTTCGTCCAGTTCCAGCTGGTTTTCCCCGCGCGCATCGTGGGTGGCATAGCGCGGGTCGCTGGCCCAGTCGGCGCCGCACATTTCAGCCAGGCGCGCAAACAGTGTGTCCTGGTTCGCCCCGATCACCACCATGCCGTCTGAGCAGGGATAGACCGAGGAGGGCGCCACCTTGGGCAGGATCGCGCCGGTGCGCTCGCGGGTATGGCCGGCCAGTGCATATTCCGGGATAAGGCCCTCCATGAAGGCCATGACGCTCTCATAGATCGCCGCATCCACCACCTGGCCCTTGCCGGTGCTGGCACGCGCATGGACCGCGATCATGGCGCCGAGCGCGGCGAAAGTGCCGGTCATGGTGTCGCCGAGGCTGACCCCGGCGCGGGCGGGCACGCGGTCCGGCTCGCCGATCAGGTGGCGCAGGCCGGCCTTGGCCTCGCCAACACTGGCATAGCCGGCCTTGTGCGCTTCTGGCCCGGTCTGGCCATAGCCCGATACGCGCACCATGATCAGGCGCGGATTGAGCGCCATCAGTACATCCGGACCAAGGCCCCATTTCTCCAGCGTGCCAGGGCGGAAATTTTCTACCAGAATATCGGCCTCGGCGACCAATCGTTTCAGGATCTCCTGGCCCTCGGGCACGCGCAGGTTCAGCGTCAGCGAGCGCTTTCCGCGCCCGATCACCGGCCACATCAGGCCGATGTCGCCGACCTTCGCCGCGCCCCAGCCGCGCGCGGGATCGGGCCGGTCGGGCGCTTCGACCTTCACCACATCGGCGCCGAAATCCGCCAGCAGCTGCCCGCAGAACGGCCCGGCGATGAGCTGGCCAAGCTCTATGACTTTCAGGTCCGAGAGGGGGGAAGATTTTGTCATTTCTCAGATCATCTCGGCCAGAGCGTGCAGCAAGCGGGCCTCGTCTTCGGCGTCATTATAGAGATGTGGCGTGATGCGCAGATGCTCGCCACGCTGGCTGACATGAACATTCCGCGTGGTCAGCCGGGTCAACAGGTCGCCTGGTGCGCCTGCGGGGGCCCGGGCGGTGAGATAATGCGGCGCACGCCAAGGTTCTTCTGGACAGGTGAAGCCCAGCTCACCCAGACGTCGGGCCAGTGCGGCATTGCGTGCCGACAGCGTTGCAGAGATCGCATCGACGCCCCAGTCGAGCAGTTGTTCCAGAGTGGCGATCAGAGCGGGCATCAGGGTAAAATTCGAACGCTCGCCGACATCAAAGCGCCGGGCACCGGTCTGATAGACATCTGTGTAGTCGATCAGGCGCGCGAAATTTTCCGAGCCTGCGCGGCCAAGCCAGGTTTCTTCCACCGGTTCGCCATCGCGCCATTTCGGAGCGATCCAGGCCAGCGCCATATTGTAGGGACCGAGGATCCACTTATAGGTCGCGGTGATCAATATGTCCGGCTGGATTTCAGCTGCATCGAATGGCATTGCACCGATGGATTGACTGGCATCTACCACCAGGGCCGCGCCAACCTCGCGTGCCCGTCGGCCGATCGCGGCAAGGTCCAGCAAGGCGCCATTGGTCCACAGTGCATTGGGCACGGCAATGATGGCGGTATTTTCCGTTACGGCATTAAGCACACTCTCTGTTGGCAGCATGTCAGGTGAAAGCGTCACGGTTGTGATGCGCGCGCCAGTCTGTGCGGCGAGTTTGCGCCAGGGATAGACATTTGAAGGGAACTGGTCAGCGAGGACCAGGATCTCCCGTCCAGGGCCGGCGGGCAGGTTGCGTGCTGCAATAGTGATCCCGTAGGAGGCCGACGGTACGATGGCAACGCCATCCGCATCGCCATTTACCAGCTGGGCAAACAGGCTGCGCACGCGTTCTGGCTGGTCGAAGAAATCAGCGGAGCTGAGCCGCCAGGGTTGTAGCTTACGGCGGGCGCCTTCGGCACACAGCTCTGCTGCCTGACGCATCATCGGGCCCATATAGGCGCAGTTCAGATATGCCACGTCGCGGGGAAGATCGAACAGGTGACGCTGGTCACCAATACTTTTTGTGGGTGTCATGATGTGCAGATGAGCTTAAATAGGGTGTATGTCCAGACCTGTTGAAATTGTTGAAGTCGGTCCGCGCGACGGGTTGCAAAACGATCCCGCCAATCTGACCACCGAGCAGAAGCTGGAATTCATCGCCCGGCTGGAAGCGGGTGGCGTGACGCGCATGGAAAGCGGCAGTTTCGTCTCGCCGCGCGCGGTACCGAAAATGGCCGACAGTGCGGAGGTGTTCGCCGGGCTCGACCGGAGCCGGCCGACCAAACACATCGCGCTGGCCCTGAATGAAAAAGGCGTACGCCGGGCGATTGATGCAGGCGCCAGCGAAATCAACTTCGTTCTGGTCGCCGGCCAGGGCTTTGGCACGCGCAATCAGGGCATGACGCCAGAGCAAAGCGCCGAGGCGCTGATCCATTGCGCGCCGCTGGTGCATGAGGCGGGCATTCCGCTGTCAGCCACGATCAGCGTGGCCTTTGGCGACCCTTATGATGGTGAGGTGGAGGTCGCGGTGCTCACTGATCTCGCCCATGCCGCCGAGGCTGCGCGGGCACGTGAACTTGCGCTCGGCGACACGATCGGCGTCGCAACGCCCTGGGATGTGCATGCGCGTTTCGATGCGGTGCGCGCGGCTGCGCCGGACCTGCGCCTGCGCGCGCATTTCCACGACACGCGCGGGGCTGCGCTTGGCAATGTCTATGCGGCGATGCAGTCGGGCGTGGATATCATTGATGCCAGCTGCGGCGGGATTGGGGGATGCCCCTTCGCGCCGGCGGCTACCGGCAATGTCGCCACCGAGGATGTTGTCTATATGCTCCACCGCGCGGGGTTCGAGACCGGGATTGATCTGGATGCGATGATCGCGACGGCGAAATGGCTGGAGAGCGTGCTCGGCCATCCGGTGTCATCCAGCCTTTCGAAGGCTGGTTCGTTCCCGGCCTAGCGCGTCACCCACCAGCGCAGCAGGGGGATGAGCAGGGCATTCATCGCCCGGTCTACCGGGCCGCTCGCCCATTTGCGGAAATAGAAGGCGAGACTGTCGGCCTTGTGGCGTGCCACGGTCTGCGAGGGCGCATCCGATGTGGCGCCATAATGCAGCACGCCCGCCAGCGGCTGGTAGAGCACAGCTCCGCCGGCCACACGCACGCTGCGGCACAGATCGACATCCTCGACATGCAGGAAATAACCCTCGTCAAAGCCGCCAAGGCCGAGGAAGTCGGCTTTCAACATGGCGAAGAAGGCGCCGGAAATCACCGGCATGGGCACCGGACCGACAGGCGGAGCCTCGCGCTCCAGCGTCCAGCGGACAAGCCCGAGTGCGGTCGCCCAGCTCAACTCGCGCCGGCGGCAGCCGCGTTGTTCCACCCCGTCCACGCCGAAAATCCGTCCGCCGACCAGCCAGGGCGAGGGCTGGTCATGGCCAGCCGCCCACAGCGCACTGACAGAGCCACGCCGGATCATGGCATCGGGATTGACGAAGACCAGCAGTTCGCCGCCCGCCGCATGCGCAGCAAGATTGCAGGCCTTGCCGAAACCGAGATTTTCACCTGGGCGGATCAGGTTCAGCCAACCCGCGCGGCTGGCGAAATCCTCAATCCAGGCCATATCCTCAGGCGGATTGCCATTGTCGACCAAAACGATCTCATCCACCTCCGGATCGGATTTCAGGGCGTGGAGACAGTCGCGCAGACGCAGCCCGGTGCGATAGCTCACGACAAGGGCACTGGTTTTCGGACGGTTCATGCCGGCCGGCCTTTGGCGATGATGATCAGGGCGATCACGGCCAGTACAATGCTGGCCCAGAAGGCCTCGTTCCACACACTGTAGGAAAAGCTGAAAAGCGAAACACTTGCCCCGGCAAGGCCGGCAATGGCGAATCGGAGTTGTGGGCTCAGAGTGCGCGCCTGCGGCAGGGTCCAGCCGATGGCGAGTAGGGTGGCTGCCGCCAAAAGGGCGCCGATCAGGCCGGTCTCGGCCCAGATCTGCAGGCCCATATTGTGCGGATGGGT
This sequence comes from Hyphomonadaceae bacterium, assembly GCA_022760335.1. GTDB lineage: Bacteria > Pseudomonadota > Alphaproteobacteria > Caulobacterales > Hyphomonadaceae > UBA5336. Next base: position 15,817 of record JALEGE010000128.1, on the reverse strand, counting down.
GGGGATGACGGGATAGTTGCTCCAAGCATACTCCGCCTCACCGCGCGTCACCATTTCAGCGAGCCAGTCCGGATGATCAGCATAGGTCTCGCGCCAGGTTGAAGCGGCCTCTATGCCGTGGCCGTGGATCGGTTGTTCGGCCAGGTTTTCTGTTACGCGCTGCCAGGCCCATAGTCGGGCCTGGAAGGAGGCAGGAGCGACAATGCCGAACCTTTCCGCCAGACCGGCCAGCAGGCCAAGGGCCGGTGCGGCCAGGATGACAAGGCTCATGCCGGCAAAGAGCAGCCTGAACCCGATACGTGGCAGCAGGGCTACAAGACCAATGGTGAGCGGTGCCAGAAGGACGCTGAGCAGGCCGGCTGCACTGCCCAAAAGCGCCATGATTGCGGCGGATGCCAGGGTCACGATAATTGCTGTGGCCTGACCGAGGCGTCCAAAAGTCCACATCAATGTGGTCAGGATCGGCAGGATCAGGGCGCAGGCATTGATCGCACGCAACATGTTTTGCAGTCCGGCGGTTTTCGCCTCAAACGGGTCATCATATGCCAACGCCAGAAGGGGGCCTGAAATCATCGGCATGGTCAGGGTCAACAGCAGGTGGAGGGCGAAGACCGCGATCAGCACCCGGCCAGCCCATATGGTCTGCCCATCTGAAATCTGTAGCGCGGCCGACAGGGCGAGGATCGCCATCAGCGCGGTGCCGACAAGGCGGAAGGCGCTGACTTCGATGGAGAAAGTGCCCTCCAGCAGGCTGCCAGAGACAAGTCCCCCCTCAGCTGCCGGCGACCAGGCGGTGCTTGCCGAGACCCAGGCGACAAGAGCGATGGCGAGCAGGGCGACCAGGGGCGGGCGAGCTGGCCAACGTAGCCAGACCAGGCTGAAAAGCCCCACCAGGGTCAGCAGGGGCGCATAGCCCTGCGCGCCGAGGATCGCCATAAGCGGCCAGAGCACCATAAGCCCGGCAAAGACGGGCGCGAAGGCCCGCGCACGCAGCGCATCTGACTGAGCATCACTCGACATGCAGCATCGCTAGCGCGCTGCTGATGGGTGGTCTAGCGGGCAGGCTGCAGATGCCGTGGATTTTGTGCCCCTCGCGCTATTCGCGAAAGGTGCGGTTCATGGCGTCTGTCAGTGGCTTGATCAGATAGGACAACACATTGCGGCTCTCGGTCTGCAACATGGCCTCGACCGGCATACCGGGCACCACTTCGAACTCTTCGCCGAGTGGTAGTGGCGTGGGCAGCTCGATGCTGACCTCATAATAGGCCATGCCGGTATTGGGGTCCTGGATCGTGTCGGCGGAAATTGTCCGCACCGTGGCCGGCACTTCCGGGGTCTGGTCCTGGTTGAAGGCGGAAAAGCGCAGGCGCGCCGTCTGACCGACATGGATCTTGTCGATATCCTGCGGCATGACACGAACCAGTGTCACCAGCGAGTCATTTTCCGGCACGATATGCATCACCGGATCGCCGGGTGCGATAACGCCGCCGACCGTGTGCGTGCGAGAGCCAAGCACGAGCCCAGCGCGCGGCGCGCGGATATCCAGGCGCTTCAACCGGTCGGCCGCGGCGGTACGTTCTGTCAGCAGGGCGGCGATTTCGGTCTGCACCTCGGTCAGCTGGGAAATCACATCCTCGCGGAAGCCTTCGGTCAGGCCGAGGATTTCCAGATTCGCCTCGCCGATACGCACCTGCGTGGCGGCGATTTCCGAGTGCAGCGCATCGACCTGGCCGAGCAGGTTGGACTTTTCCCGCTGCAGGGCCAGCACTTGCGGGCGCTGGGCCAGACCGTCCGCCAGCAGCTTTTCCAGGCCGACCAGTTCATCATCGATCAATTCGGCCTGACGCAGCTTGGAGTTCATTTCCGCCGTCAGGCCAGAAATGGTTTCGCGCAACTGGGCGATACGCTGGGTCAGGATCGACACCTCGGTGCGGCGCGCTTCGGCCCTGGCGGTCAGTAGGGAAACCTGATTGGCTTCGGCAGCGCGCAGGCCTGGCAGGGCGAGGATCTCGGGGGACGCTTCGCGCAAGCTCATCTGTGTGGCTTCATCGCGTTCGGCGACGAGGCGGGCTTCGCGGGCAAGCAGGTCGACCAGGCGCGCATCGACATTGTCGAGTTGGGCGCGGATCGGTGTGCCATCGAGGCGGATCAGCAATTGGCCCTCTTCGACACGATCACCATCGCGCACGGTAATTTCGGCGACAATGCCACCTTCCAGATGCTGGATCGCCTTGTGGCGGGATTCCACGCCGACGGTGCCCTGGGCGAGCACTGCGCCCTCAAAGGGCGCAAACACAGACCAGGCCAATAGGCCGCCGAAGACCAGGATGATCACGCTCCAGCCGATGAGGAAGTATTTCCTTGTGCTGGTGGTGCGGCCGGAGGAGTCCGGGAGACCGGACCCTGCCATCGCGATGCTAGCCATTGGCGTTGTCTCCTCGTCTGATTGCCGACACGCGGCTGGCCGTGCCATCCGGGCCAGGCTGGCCCTGCAGCTTCGCAAGCACTTCATCACGCGGTCCGAACAGGCGGATCTCACCTTCGGTAAGTACCATCAGCTTGTCGCAATGGGTGATGGCATTCGGGCGGTGGGCGATTATGAGGACCGATGCTCCGCGCTGTTTCAGGCCGACAATGGCATTTTGCAGCGCGGTGTCGCCTTCCGCGTCCAGGTTCGAGTTTGGCTCATCCAGGATGATCAGGGCAGGGCTGCCATACAGGGCACGCGCCAGGCCGATGCGCTGGCGCTGGCCATCTGAGAGATAGGCGCCGGCCTGGCCGATCTCGGTGTCATAGCCATCAGGCAGGCGCAGGATCAGCTCATGGCAATTGGCGGCCATGGCGGCGTCCAGAACAGCCTGTGGTTCGGCCTGAGGATCGAAACGGGCAATGTTTTCGCGCACCGAGCCCGCAAACAGGTCCACGCGCTGTGGCAGATAGCCAATCTGCGCGCCGAGTGTCGCGGCCGGATAGGCAGAAACTTCCGCGCCATCAATGCGCACTGTGCCGGCCAGGGGCGGCCACAGTCCCATCACCACGCGCGCCAGGGTGGACTTGCCCGAGGCACTGGGGCCGATGACGCCCAGTATTGTGCCGGCCTCCATCTGGAAATTCAGCCGCTTCAGCACGGGGGTTTTCATGCCTGGCGGTGCGGCAACCACACCTTCAAAACGCACTGCGCCCTTGATCGGAGGCAGTTGCATCGGCTCGCTAGTCGCGCCCTTGCCTTCAAGTGCTTTTTTCATGTTCGTCCAGGCGCTGCGGGCATTGGCGACATTGCGCCACTGGCCCACGGTCTGTTCGATCGGCGCGATGGCGCGGCCCATCAGGATCGAGGCGGCGATCATTGCGCCGGGGGTCGAAGCGCCCTTGATGGACAGATAGGCGCCTATGCCGAGAATGCCGGACTGGAGCAAGAGGCGAAACGCCTTGGTGCTGGAGGTAAAGCCGCTGAGCGAGGAGCCCGACCGGGTCATGGACAGATCGGAGGCGTCAAAGGCCGTTTTCCAGCGCGCGCGCAGACGCTCGCGCATGCCCATGGCGGACACCACCTCAGATTGGCGCAGCAACTCATAGGCCTGGCCCTGTGCGGTGCGCTCCTGGCTCTCGGCTTCGGCAATCGCTCTCTTGTTGACCAGCTGGTTGATCAGGGCGAGCGTGACCAGGATAGCAGCGCCGATCATGGCCCAGATGCCATAGACCCAGTGCAGCATGAAGATCACCGCAAAGAAGATCGGTGCGAAGGGTGCGTCGAACAGGGCCGGCAGGGCCGGGCTGGCGATGAAGCGGCGCACCATGCGCAGGTCACGCAGGGTCTGGTCACTGGTGCGTCCGGCATCGGCCATGTTCTGCTCGAAAGTGGCATCGAGCACGGGTTCGGCCAGCCGGCCTTCAATTTGGGATGCAGCCACCGAAAAAAGGCTCTGGCGACACCAGTCGAGAATACCGAGCGTCAGGTAAAGCGCGGCAACGAGGCCGGTCAGCGCCACAAGTGTGGGAACGGAATTGCTCATCAGGACACGGTCATAGACCTGCAGCATATAGAGTGGCCCGGTCAGCATGAGCAGGCTGACGAACAGGCTGAAAAGGGCTAGCCCGATAAAGGTGCGCCGTGAGCCGGCGAGCGCGCGCACCGGCAACGACGCGGACGGAGTGCTGTGTTTGGATGCCACTGAGTATTCCCTCTTCGGCCCTGTTCGGAGGCTTTGTTGGGCGAGTTGCAATAGTGATGCCACACGCGATGGGCGAGCGCTTTACCAGTCTAGGCGAATATGAGGCCTGATCTCTGCAAATTTCTCCACCGAGGCGAATTGGCGCGTGCTTTCCCTTCTGTCGAATGTGTCTTCTGGTTCACAAGATCAAGGCCATCCCCTTATTCGGGCGGGGAAAAGATCTATTTTGGCGTCAAGAGCCAGGAATGGCGGCGCGCTAAATTGACGCTAACGTCAACGGAAAGGTTGAGTTTTGATCGAGACATGGATACCCACGCCCTCGACGTTAATCTGAAAAGCTGTGTATAGAGCTTCCAGCGCGGCGCGCGCGAAAATTCCAATCAGGAGTCCAGCCCATGAAGGTGCTTGTCCCCGTCAAGCGGGTGATCGATTACAATGTCAAAGTCCGGGTCAAATCCGACCAGACCGGTGTGGACCTCGCCAATGTGAAAATGTCGATGAACCCGTTCGACGAGATTTCGGTCGAGGAAGCGGTTCGCATGAAGGAAGCCGGTACGGCGACCGAGATTGTCGCCGTCTCCATCGGCCCGCAGCAGGCGCAGGAAACCATCCGCACCGCGCTGGCCATGGGCGCTGATCGCGGCATTCTGATCAAGACTGACGAAACCGTCGAGCCGCTGGCTGTGGCCAAGCTGTTGGTGAAAGTGGTCGAGGAAGAAAGCCCCGACCTGGTGATCCTCGGCAAGCAGGCCATTGATGATGATAGCAACCAGACCGGTCAGATGCTGGCTGCGCTGCTCGGCTGGCCTCAGGGCACCTTCGCTTCGGAAGTGAAGAAGGATGGCGAGGCGCTGCACGTCACCCGCGAGGTGGATGGCGGCCTGCAGACCGTGGCACTGGAAGGCCCGGCGATTGTCACCACCGACCTGCGCCTGAATGAGCCGCGCTATGCTTCGCTGCCCAACATCATGAAGGCGAAGAAAAAGCCGATCGATATGAAAGAGCCGGGCGATTATGGCGTCGACATTTCCCCGCGCCTGAGCGTGGTGAAGGTCACCGAGCCGCCGGTGCGTGAAGCCGGTGAGATTGTCGAGGATGTGCCGACCCTGGTCTCGAAACTCAAAGCCAAGGGAGCGATCTGATGGCTGTTCTGGTTCTTGCTGAACACGATAATGCATCCCTCTCGGATGCAACCCACAAGACGGTGACGGCGGCGGCCAAGTTTGGCGGCGATGTCGATGTGCTGGTTGCCGGCTCCGGCGCTGGTGCGGTGGCCGAGGCGGCCGCCAAGATCGCCGGTGTGCGCAAGGTTCTGCACGCCGATGGCACGCCATATGAGAAACAGCTCGCCGAGGCGATGGAAGCGCTGATCCTGCCCTTGATGGATGGCTATGACGCGCTGTTCGCGCCGGCCACAACCACGGGCAAGAATGTCGCTCCGCGCATCGCGGCCAAGCTGGATGTCATGCAACTGTCTGACATCACCGATGTGATCGATGCGGAAACCTTTGAACGTCCGATCTATGCTGGCAACGCCATCATGACCGTGAAGTCCTCTGATGCGAAGAAGGTCTTCACTGTCCGTGGCACGGCCTTTGACGCGGCTGATGAGGGCGGCTCTGCTGCTGTCGAGACGGTTGCGGCGCCTGAGGGGCCGTTCAAGGCGAGCTTCGTGTCGGAAGAGATTGTCGCGAGCGACCGTCCGGAACTCACCGCGGCGAAACGTGTCGTCTCCGGCGGGCGGGCCCTCGGCTCGGAAGAGGATTTCCAGACATACATCATCCCGCTGGCCGACAAGCTCGGCGCGGCGGTTGGCGCCTCGCGCGCGGCGGTGGATGCCGGCTATGCTCCCAACGATTATCAGGTCGGCCAGACCGGCAAGATTGTCGCCCCGGAGCTTTACGTCGCCATCGGCATCTCCGGTGCCATCCAGCACCTCGCCGGTATGAAAGACTCCAAGATCATCGTCGCCATCAACAAGGATGAGGAAGCCCCGATCTTCCAGGTTGCCGATTATGGCCTGGTCGCCGACCTCTTCAAGGCGGTGCCGGAGCTTACCGAGGCGCTGTAAGCGCAAGGCCGCAAGTATCGGGTGGCGTGGCTCCACCACGACATTTCATAAAGGGGCTTCGCAACACGGAGCCCTTTTTCATGTCTTATATTGTGACTGGCCTGTCGCCTGAACCCTTCAAACCCCTGTTCGGCAAGAGCGATGCCGAACTTGCCGCGCTAGGCGTTCTCCGCAAAACGGCGGATAGTTTTCCAGGTTATCCGTGCCGGATTTCCCTGGAAGATGCCTCGATTGGCGAGACCGTCCTGCTGTTGAACCATGCAAGTCACGCGGTGGAGACACCGTATCGGTCTTCCTATGCGATCTTTGTACGCGAAAACCAGGCAGCATCTGCCCGCTATGTGGATGAACTACCGCCGGTCTTTCATGGCCGGCCAATCGCGCTGCGGTTTTTTGATGAGGATGGCATGCTGCAGGGGGCCAGCATGGAGCGTGGTGGCGCGCTAGAAGCTGAAATCCTGTCGGCATTGGCGCGTCCGGACGTGGCCTATATCCACGCCCATAATGCCATACATGGCTGCTTTGCTGCCAAGATTCGCCGCCCTGACTGACCTTGCGCAACCCACTCTTGCGACTCGCCTTTGGATGTAGCGGCGCCATGAAGGAAGCTTGGAAAGATCTGGCACACAAAAGTGGTGACACGTTAAGAGTCTTCTGATATCGAGTTTCAATATATGGAGGTTGGGATGTCTGAATTGTTCTCTGCTGCTTTGGTGCTCGCGGTTGCCGTGATGGCCATGCTGTTTGGGTTCGACAAGGTCCCGGATCGGAGCGAGAAACTGGAACGCTCACCGATCGAACGGGTCTTCTTCGGCTAGACAAATAACGTGCAGCCATGCCTGCTGTAACGGTTCGCCTGAAAGGCGAGCCGTTTTCTGTGTTTTCTTGCTCGCACTTTTGCCCAGATTCACGTATTAGCTGTTGCTGATGAGTGACAGTGTAAGCAAATCGTCCGAACTGCCCGTATCGGCCTCACCCCGCGCGCGGTTGGACATCGTACGTGGTGCAGGCCGCTGGATGCCTTGGGCAGGTCTGGTTCTCGCGATCTTGTGGTGGGGCGCGCTCGCGGTCGCCCTGGTCACGGTCTTCGACCTGAATGTGATCGCCAGCCAGCCTCCGATTACACTGGCGGGCGGCGCGATGATCGCAATTCTGCCGGGGCTATTGATCCTGATGGCAAGTTTCATGGCGCGCGAGAGCGCGCGCGGTGCGGCGGCCAATACCCTTGTTCTCGATGCGGCCACCCAGTTGCTCGATCCTTCTGAGGCCAGCCTGCGCAAGGCCGAAGCCTTCGCCGCGCGCATGACGGCCAGTGCCGAGGAGGTCGAACGCGCCTTCGATCAGGTGGTCGCGACCATGAAAGCGATTGCCGGGGAGATCGGGGATGAGCGTCTGCGTCTGGAGTCGGTCAGCTATGCGGCGGCCGACAATGCCCGCGACCTTGCCCAGCAATTGGCCGCCGAGCGGACTTCGCTTGAAGGCCTGATCCGCGATCTGCGCGCCCAGGGCGACACCATGAATGAGGCCATTCCGCGCCAGGCCGAGAAAATGGTTCAGTCCGCCCGCGCGGCGGCGGCTGAAATCGAGCGTGCCGATGAGGCGCTTGACCAGCGTCTGTCGGCGATGCGCGTTTCCACCGATGCCTTGTCGACCGAACTCAGCCGGTTGAACGCGCTGGCCGGCACGGCCAGTGCGCAAAGTGATGCCGTGCTGCAGTCGGTTGCCGATGTCGAGGCACGTCTGGAACATGCCCATGCCCTGGTGGATGAGGCGATTTCCGCAAGTGATTCGGCGGTGAAGGCCGCTGCGGATACCGGCGCATCCCTACGCGCGGCTGTATCTTCAGCGCTGGACGATGCGCGGCGCGCCTCGATTGAGATTCAGGCGCGTACACGCGAGGCCAGCGAGGATGCGGCCCGCCAGATGGGCGCATTGCGTCAGTCGGCTGAAAGCGCTGGCGAGGCCCTGAAAATGGTTGGCGTGGCTGCGCGCGCGGAAACCGACATGACAGAACACCGCCTTGGCCAGACGACCAGTGCACTGCAGCGCTCGGTTTCGGGCAATGGTGCCGAGGCCGGCATGGACTTGCCGGAGGTGGAGACACCGCCACCTGCGCCAGGGCGAGATCATCCGACACATTCGCCGCTGTTCGCCGCTCCGCCCGCGCGGCTCTCGGCCAGTTCCGAGCCTGCGCGCGAGCCTGTCGCCCCTGTTTCTGCTCCTGCGCCGCGTGCGCCCATGCCGGTCCAGCAAGCTCAACCTTCAAGACCCGCCGCGCCGACGCGCGAGGTTGAAGAAGAACTTTTTGACGGACCTTCCTCTGAAAGTGCGCCCAATGGGGCGGGGCAGAGTTCATCGGCCGGGGCAAGCATGGAGGTGAGCTCCGGAGAGTCTCATGAGCAGACCACGCCGCCGCCGTTTGATCCGCTCGAAGATCCTGATGAGATCGAGTCCGCGCCAGAAACGCCGCCGAACTCGGTTCAGGAACCCGCGCGCCTTCAGAATGGTCGCGAGGAGGCCGGCTGGTCTTCCATCCTAAATGATATGGACCGCGAGGAAGCCGGTGAAATGACTCGCGAGGAAACCGCCGAAACGGTGATCCGACGCTTGGAGTCAGCTGGCGTGCATCTGGCCAATGTGTTCCGCCCCAAGGACAAGAAGAAGATCGCTCAGGCTGCTCGCAAGGGTGAGCAACAACGCCGCCTGGCTATCCAGTCCGCCGCGCGCAACGAGCTTGAGCGTGTGGCCCGCCGTGTGCGTGGCGATGATGGTCTTTCAGATCTGGCGAAGGAATTCGTCACAATGGAAGCTCCCGATGCTATCGCCGCGCTGGAGCGGACGCACGCAACCAATCGAAACGCCTCACCACGTCTGTCAGCCTTCCTGCTGCTGGATGCCGCAATCGGGGGGTAGGGGGGCTCTTCCTTATTCATCGCATAACCGCAATCGAAAAGCGGCGGCCCCAAGACCAGGGGCCGCCGCTATTGTTTTTCGTGTCGGTAAAGTCAGGCTCGGTGGTTTAGCCTGACGCGTTTCCCATTACTGCTCTACCAGTATGGGGCCGCGAACCTGGACGCCGCCTTCACGGGCTGCTTGCAGCTCTTGCAGCAAGATGCGGATATCCGGGTCGGAGGCCAACTCGTGCAGGGTGCTGGCGGTATCTGCCGCTTCGGCGGAGACGCCGAATGAGCCTGACAGGGCATCGAAGCCGGAACGGCGCGACGGGAAATAGACCAGGCGCACCTGCTTGTCGGCGTCAATATCCGCGAGGCTTTTGGCCTCATCGATTGCATCCAGGAAACCGCCAATCCGGTCGACCAGCCCATTTTGGATAGCATCTTCGCCTGACCAGACGCGGCCGCGGGCGCGCTCATGTACTTCTTCCTGGGTGAGGCCGCGACCTTCGGCGACGATGGAGGTGAAGCGGTCATAGCCGCGCTCGAGCATATCCACCATCTGGGCGCGCTGTGCATTGGTGAAGCGGTCGACCGAAAAGGCCTCTGTCCACTCTCCGCCCACGCGCACGGTTTCGATATTCACGCCGATGCGCTGCAGTCCTTCGCCAATCGCCAGCTTGCCTCCGAAAATGCCGATCGAGCCGGTGATGGTTGTGTCGCTGGCCAAGATCCGGTCGGCGCCGGCCGAGACATAGTACCCGCCCGAAGCCGCGACAGAGCCCATTGAGACCACGACGGGTTTTCCAGCATCGCGGGCACGTTGGATGGCATTCCAGATCTGGTCAGAGGCCGTCGGGGACCCGCCAGGGCTGTCGACACGAAAGACTATGGCCTGGATCTTCTCGTCTTCAGCTGCATCCAGGATGGCGCGTGCCACGCGGTCAGATCCAAAGCCGACAGTGTCCGCAAACGGGTCGCCTGAGGCACTGCCAGTGACGATCGGACCTTCACCGCCGACCACAGCTATCATCGGCGCGCCGGGGCGCGGCGTTGGGGCGCTATAATCTGTCAGGGAAATCAGGTTTGCCTTCTCGCCGGCACGCTCCTTGGCGGCATCGCGCGCATCCTCAGGCCAGCCCAGCGTGTCGACAAGCGATTCTGCTTGAGCCAGTTCTGCCGGGATCGGTCCGGATTCCAGCAGTGTCTTCAATGCATCAAACTGCAGGCCGCGATCTTCGGCGATATCATGAAGGGATACTGTCCATATCGAATCAGCCAGTTCGGCGAGCGCGAGTCGGTGAGGCTCGGTATAGGTTTCGTTCTTGTAGCTGTTCGGCGCATTCTTGAACTCATACAGCGCTTCGATCTCCGGTGTGATCGAGAGCTTGTCAAAAAGACCGCGCAGGAATTGAGTCTCGAATGCGATGCCAGTTGCCACGAAATCAGTCCCTGGCTGCATCCAGATCTCATCGGCTACGGAAATGGCGCGGTAGCTGGACGGCCCGCTGGAGACCATTGCGCCTTGTGTGTGGGCCAGGATGAACTTCCCGCTGGCACGAAACTCGATCAGGGCATCGCGCAGCTCTTCAGCGCGCGAGCTGCCGATGGACGTATCGGCGCCGCGAATGAAAATGCCTTTGACATGATCATCCTCGGTGGCGCGGTCGATCTTGACCAGAAGGTCGGTAAAGCCCTGCTGGCCGGAGAAAGCAGCAAAACCCGAAGTCGGCGCCTGGTCGCTGACAGGCTGGCGCAGATCCATGGTCAAGACAATTGTGTCAGGCTCTTTCTGGCCCATGCTGGCGATACCAGCGAAAATGAACAGCAGGAATATGCTGAGGAAAATGAACAGGAACATCGCCACAAGAGCGCCTGCCATGGAAAGGAGGAATGTTTTCACCGGGTCTGTCTCCTGAAAAGTATGCCGTTCATGGCCTATCCAGCTATATATTTATCGATAAATGATAAACACCTGTCTGCAGATTTTGTAAAGCGCTCTGGAAATTTCAAGGCAGCCATCTGTCAGTGTCAGTGGATGGCAAATTTCGCCGCAGACAGGTGCTTGCCATGGCAGATGGGATTGGCTAAACCGCGCCTCTCCATAATGGGGCGTCGCCAAGCGGTAAGGCACCGGTTTTTGGTATCGGCATTCCCAGGTTCGAATCCTGGCGCCCCAGCCACCGCTTAGCCCACAGGGCCGCGAACCTTTCCTGTTACGCGAAGTTCCGCGCGTAGATGACTGTTTTTCGAAGTTTTTGCTACGATTTATGCAACAGATGTGTTGCCTTATCGCCGCGGTCTGTTCAATTACCTGACGGATCGTTTAAGCGAGTTGATCCGCTCGGCGCGTATTGTTAGCGTCCCCCAGATCGTGCGATGCGGCTGACGGGAGGGCAGAGCTGCGCGACGAAAAAGAGGGTGTAAAAGCCCCGGAAAAACAGTTTGGGAGGTGATCGGCGCCCCACGCCATTTCCTTCGTTCACTTTGCCGGCCTGTGTGTGTGCCGCAACCCGCAACCAGCGTTCCCCCTTGCCGGGAGCGCTGTAACGAGTTTTACGCATGGTACGTCCGTGCGACGGCTTTGAAAGAGTGAGTGAGAGGCAGACCTCATGAGAAACGTCTTGACACCGGCCCGCGGATTTATCGCGGCTGCGTTGATTGCCACACTGGGGACGCCCGCGTCCGCCCAGTTGGGCGAGGCCCTTGATGTGGGCGAACAGGCTACGCGCCGCGCTGAGCAAGTTCAGCAGCAAATCAATCAGCTTGATGATGAGCGCTCCGACATGGTGCGCGAGTATCGCACGCTGTTGCAGCGCCGCGATGCAGCTGAACTGTTTGCGCGTCAGCAAGAGCAGGTGGTCGCGTCCCAGCGCCGCGAAATCGAGAGCCTGACCGACCAGCTCGGTCGGATTGATGAGATCACGGCGGAAACCACGCCGATGCTGATGGACATGATTGATGACCTGAAAGCCTTTGTGGCGGCTGACCTGCCGTTCAAAAGCGAGTTCCGTCAGGCGCGTCTGGATGGCCTGGATGCCGCAATGGCTGAGCCGACCGTGTCCACGGCCGAGCGCTATCGCCTGATCATCGAAGCCTATCAGTCCGAGATGGAGTATGGCTCCACGATCGATACCTGGCAGGAAGACCAGGTGGTTGAGGGTGAGCCGACCAATGTCGACATGTTCCAGTATGGCCGTGTGGCTCTGGTTTACATTACCCCCGATGACCGCCGCGGTGCCCGTTGGGACCGTGCGCAGGGCGCCTGGGTGCCACTGGAGCGCAATCTGATCCCCGCTGTGCGCGATGCGATCCGTGTTGCTGATGGCAAGAAACAGCAGGAAGTGCTGTTCGGCCCGGTCACGCCGCTGGAAGTACAATAGGCCAGCCTCGAGAGATTTGGAGTTATCGAAATGAGCAAATGCTTTTCTTTCAAGGCTCTCGGCGCGGCTGCGCTGATTGGCCTGTCCACCATCGCCATGTCCGCCCCGGCCATGGCCCAGTCCACTTCACTGAGCGATATTCTTGACCGTGTCCGCCGCGATGCGAGCGAGATGAGTGCTGAGAACCAGGCTCGTCTGCGCCAGTTCCAGCAAGATCGCGACTCTCAGGCTGACGAGCTTGCCTCTGCCCGCTCTGCTTTGGCTGCTGCCGAAGCCCGCGGACGTGCGCTGAGCGCCGAGTTTGACGCCAATGAGGCCACGCTGAGCGATCTTCAGACCCAGCTGGACACCGAGGCCGGTGACTTCTCCGAGCTGCTCGGCCAGTTCCGCACCGCGGCCGGCGCGACCATGCCCGAGATTGCCTCTTCGCTGTCGAATTTCGACTATCCCGGCCGTGTGCAGGGCCTGGCGGATATCGCCCAGGCGCGTACCCTGCCAACCCGTGCGGACCTTGACACACTGCCGAATGCTATTCTGCAGGAAATGATCGCTCAGTCTGAAGCAAAGATCTTCACGGCGACGGTTGCGAATATTGGACCGAATGGTGAAAACCAGGATGTCGAGCTTGCGCGTGTTGGCGTGTTTACTGCCGCAACGGCGGAAGGCAGCCCGCGTTTCGTGGAAGTGCGTACACCCGATGATGGCAGCGAGCCATTTCTGCGTGCTTTCCGCAAGCAGCCACGCGGCGAATACCGCGCTTCCATGGGCAATGTCGTGAAAGCCATCCAGGCGGGTTCAACTGAAGCCGTGCGCGGCCCGGTCGATCCGTCCAAGGGTGACCTGTTCGGCATTCTTGGTGATATTCCCAGCTGGGGCGACCGCCTTTGGAATGATGGCGGCTGGGTTGGCCGGATCATCATTCTGGTGCTGATCCCGATTGGCGTCATTCTCGGCCTGTTCAAGATTGTTACTCTGTTCCTGCAGGGCGGCGCGATGCGCTCCACGGCGAAAACCAAGCAGGGCGGCTCCGGCAACCCGCTGGCCAAGGTGTTCGCGACCTATGAAGAGCACAAGAATGACGACCTGGAGACGCTGGAACTCAAGCTGGACGAGACGATCCTGCAGGAGACACCTGGCATTGAGCGCTTCAACGACATCATCAAGGTGCTCGCCGCCGTGGCCCCGCTGGTCGGCCTGCTCGGGACGGTGATCGGTATGATCATCACCTTTACCGCGATCACGATCTACGGTGCCGGTGACCCGCAGCTGATGGCTGGCGGTATCTCGGTGGCCCTTGTGACCACGGTGCTCGGCCTGTTGGCCGCCATTCCGCTGATCCTGCTGCATGCCGTGGCCGCCGCCATGGCGCGTGGTAACCAGCAGCTGCTCGACGAGCAGGCCGCCGGCCTGGTTGCCGAGCGTGCAGAGCAAGAGCGTCGGGTGGTGGCCTAATGGCCGCCGCCCTCCACCGGGCCCTGGAGACTCCCTATGGGATTTAACGAGCTACAGGAATTCCTGGACCGGGGTGGACCGGTGCTCCTCCTGATCATGGCAGCCACATTCCTGATGTGGTTCCTGATCCTGGAGCGCCTGTTCTACTTCCGCGTCGCCCATGGCGATGTGGCCCGGCAAGCCGTGGAGGAGTGGCATTTGCGCTCTGACCGGAAATCAACCTATGCCCACTGGATCCGTGACAAGCTTGTCTCGGAAGTGCGCCAGAAGGCAGAGGCCAACATCATTCTGTGCAAGGCCGCCGTGGCGCTGGCCCCACTTCTGGGGCTGCTCGGCACGGTGACCGGCATGGTCGCGGTGTTCGACATCATGGCGCTCACCGATGGTGCCGACGCCAAGGCCATGGCCGCGGGTGTGTCGCAAGCCACGATCCCGACCATGGCCGGCATGGTGGCCTCGATCTCGGGCATTCCGTTCGCCTCGGGCATGAACCGCAAGGCCGCCCGCCTGGTGCAGTCGGTTGAAGACGAGATGGAGATCGGCTGATGCGTGGACGTTCTCTCAGAAAACCCGAAGAGGCCGATGTTGATCTCACGCCCATGCTGGACGTGGTCTTCATCCTGCTGATCTTCTTCATCGTCACGGCCGTGTTCACACAGGAACAGGCGATCGGCCTTGAGCCGCCGCCACCGCCACCGCCGCCAAATGTCATCCCGCCGGAGACCCCGACCATCCAGATCTATATCAATGAGGATGGCCTGATCCGGGTGAACAGCCGGCCGGCAGATATTGGCGCCGTACAGGCCAATATCGAACGGCTGAAGGCTGAGAACCCGGAGAGCGCGGTGATCATCCAGGCGGATCGCAATGCTGAGGCTGGCCTGATCATCGCCGTGCGCGACCAGGCCTATTCGGCCAATGCCACGCCTGTGAACATTGTTCTCAGCGGCGGCGAATAGGAGACGAGGATGGCTAGAAGAAAACGTTCATCTGGGGGCTCTGAAAGCGAAGGCGATGACATCAACCTCACGCCGATGCTGGATGTGGTCTTCATCCTCCTGATCTTCTTCATCGTGACGGCCCAGTTCATCAAGGAACCGGGTGTGGACATCGTCCGCACAGATGTTGAAAATGATGCGGATGTGAAACCGCTGGCGATCCTTGTCGCCATCGATGACAATTCCGATATCTATATGGACAAGCGTCTGGTTCAGCCGAACGAGATTGAATTCCGTCTGCGCGAACTGCGCGAGGATAACCCGAAAGGGGAACTCGTCCTGCAGATCGACAACAAGGCGACCGCTGAGTCCCTTGTGGAATTCATGGATACGGTGAAGAATATCGATGGCTCGACACGTATCAATGTGTCGACGGCCCAAGACTAGGAAGGAGTGGATATGAAAAGTCCTTATGTTGTCTTTCCGGTCGCACTGGCTGCGGCGGCCCTGATCGTCTATGGCCTGTTCCAACTCATGAACTGGCTGATCTCGGCCGAGTTCGAGGAGCCGGAGCAGACAGAACAGCGTGTCCTGGAAGCGATCACGCCGTCTCAGGATGTGCAGGAAGTTCGGCGCACCACGCGTTCGCGCCCGCAACGCCTGGCCTCAGCTGACAAGCCACCGCCGCCACCAAAGCTGTCTTCGTCCAAGTCTGACATCGATCTGCCCACGCCGAATATTCAAGGCTCGGCGCCGACCGAACTGGACTTTGGCCGGGTCAACTCCATCGCGATCGATCCGGTGGCCATCTCCGACCGGGATGCCCAGCCGATCAGCCCGCCAGTGCCGCAATATCCGCAACGCGCGGCTGAGCGCGGCATTGAGGGCAGCTGTGAGGTTCGCTTTG
>JALEGE010000127.1 GCA_022760335.1 Hyphomonadaceae bacterium | reverse complement strand
AGGCTGCCTTACGCGCGCTGGTGGATGAGGATTCTGCTCTGTCACCCGTGGCAGCCCAATATCTCGCCCAGGCCAATCTGGAAGGCTCTGGTGATCGTGCGGCCGCAGTCACTGCCCTCGATGAAGCTGCAGGTGAAGGGGGAGAGGCATTCGAGCAGCTCGCGCTGCTGAAGTCGGTTTACCTGCGCAGCGGAAACATGACACTGGCAGATATGGAAGTTGCGCTCGCGCCCCTGATCGGCCAGGAGACCCCGCTTGCCGCGCTGGCGGAAGAGCTTGTGGCCGCACAGGCCTATGCCGAGGGCGACTATGCGCGTGCGCGTCGGGAGTACAATCGCCTGCGCTTTTCCGCATATGCCCCACAGGGGCTGATCCAGCGCGCGACGATCGCGCTGGACACAATACCGCGTGTGACCACCGCGGCCGATGAGACTGAAACAGATGGGGCAGGGGACGCCAATAACGAGACTGAGGACAACGAATGAGTTTCCTGCGGCCTATGCGCCTTTTCGCCCTTTTCCTGGCTGGCACGCTTGCTCTGACCGGGTGTAGCAACTTTCTCATGTTTGGCGGCGCGGACCGCGAAGCTGAAGAAGCTGCAGACCGCGCCGGCCGCATTGCTATGGTGCTGGGCGATGAGACCTTGCAGGCGGACCCGGAACTGGCAACGCGTTCCATAATCCTGCCAGCTGCCGAGACCCTGGATGTCTGGACCGAGGCTGGCTCGCGCCCCAGCAAGGTTGTCGGCCATGTTCTGGCTGGTAGCGCGCTGAATGTGGCCTGGCGCCGGGATGCCGGGGAAGGCTCCAGCCGCAGTGCCGCCTTGACCACCGCGCCTGTGGCAAATGCCAACCACATCTATGTGCTCGATGCTGGTCAGACTGTACGAGCCTTCGATCTGCAAACCGGCTCGCCGACCTGGCGCCACGAGATCGACTCAGGTTCCAGGCGTGACCGCATCGGCATTGGCGGCGGTCTTGCTCTGACTGGCGACACGCTGGTCGTTTCCAGCGGCTTTGGCATGGTTCTCGCGCTTGACGCAGAGACGGGCAGCCTGTTGTGGACCCGAGAGACCGAAGCCCCGATGACCGGTTCGCCGACAATCAAGGATGGCCGTATCTTCGTCACGTCCAACAATAATGAGATCCTGGCGCTGTCCCTGGAAGATGGCGAATTGGAGTGGAGCGACCAGGCGATTTCCGAATCAGCCCGCGTTCTCTCCAGCCCAAGCCCGGCGGCGGTCGAGGATATTGTCGTCGTACCATACTCATCTGGTGAAGTGATCGCCTATCTCGCCAGCAATGGCCGACGTCTGTGGAGCGATGCCCTGTCCCGTCCAGGTCGCTTCACGCCGATTTCCGCGATTAATGACATTGCATCACGTCCTGTCCTGGCTGGCGGCCTTGTCGTCGTGGCGAACCAGTCCGGCGTCACCGCGGCGATTGATGGCCGCTCGGGTACACGCATCTGGGCCCAGGCGATTGGCTCGACACAGGCTCCAGCCCTGGCAGGCGAGTATGTCTTCATTGCCGGTACCGATGCCACCCTGGCCGCATTGGAAGCCACGACGGGCCGGGTCTATTGGGCGACCCAGATGGCGAAGTATCGCGATGAGGAAGATGAAAAGGGCCGGCTCAGTTATTCCGGACCGATCATCGCCTCTGGCCGCGTCGTCGTGGTCTCCAGTGAAGGCGACATGATCGCCTATGATCCCCAGACAGGCCTGGCTGTCGATCGCATCGATCTTGGCGGCAAAGTTTATCTGGAACCGATTGCCGTCGGCGAGACGCTTTATGTGCTCACCGACAATGCCCGCTTGATCGCGATCCGATAGGCGCGTAAAGCCGCCCCCACCATGGCCCTGAAAATTGCAATCGTTGGCCGGCCCAATGTCGGCAAGTCCACCCTGTTCAACAGGCTTGTGGGCAAGAAGATTGCGCTGGTCGATGATCAGCCGGGGGTGACGCGCGACCGCAAACAAGCCGAAGGAAATCTGGCCGGCTTGCCACTTCTGTTGGTTGATACCGCCGGATTCGAAGATGTCTCGGACGGTTCCCTGGAAGCGCGCATGCGCGCCCAGACGGAAGCAGCAATTGCCGAGGCGGAACTGGCACTCTTCCTGTTCGATGCGCGCGAGGGCGTCACGCCTGTGGACGAGCGCTTTGCCGAAGTCCTGCGCCGGGCCGGCCTGCCAATCGTGCTGGCCGGCAACAAGGCCGAAGGAAAAGCAGGTGATGCGGGCCTGACGGAAGGCTGGAGTCTCGGTCTGGGGGAACCCATCGGCATTTCCGGCGAACATGGCGAGGGCATGGCCGAACTCTACAGCGCCATACGCGAGGTGCTTGGCGAAGAGCGCTTCCTCACCGCGCTGGAGGAGGATCCTGGCGAGGCGGGTGATGGCGGCGGCCATGATATTCTCGAAAGACTGGCGCATATCGATATTGAAGACCGCGACATGTCGGATGAGGATCTTATCGACGCGATTGAGGCCGCCGATGCGGATATCGCCGAGCCTGAGCCTGAAGGCACACCGCAAAAGCCGATCAAGCTCGCGATTGTCGGCCGCCCCAATGCCGGAAAATCAACCCTCATCAATACCTTGCTCCAATCCGATCGCCTGCTGACCGGGCCGGAAGCCGGGATCACACGCGATTCCGTCTCGATTGATTGGGAATGGGAAGGACGTCAGATCCGCCTCGTCGACACTGCCGGTCTGCGGCGCAAGGCCAAGGTGCAGGAACGCCTTGAGCGCATGTCGACGGGCGAAACGATCCGCTCCTTGAAGTATGCGGATATCATCGCCCTGGTGATGGATGCTGAAGAGGCGCTGGAGAAACAGGACCTCCAGATCGCTGATCTTGCCCTGCGCGAAGGACGTGGCCTTGTCCTGGTCATGTCAAAATGGGATCGTATCGCCGATCCCAGCACGGCAGCGCGCGAATTGCGCGAAAAGGCACGCCGGCTGTTGCCCAATGCGGGTGAGGCGCCGATTGTCTGCCTCTCGGGCCTGACCGGCAAGCATACCGAAAAGCTGATGCCAGCCGTAGTGGCGCTCTATTCCAACTGGACGGCCAAGGTGCGCACGGGCGATGTAAACCGTTGGCTGCGGCACACCGTCGAGCATCATCCGCCACCTTCAGTCCACGGCAAGCCGATCAAGCCGAAATTCATGGCGCAGGTGAAATCGCGTCCGCCGACTTTTGTCCTTATGGCCTCGCGCGGCAATCATATGCCAGAGCAATACAAGCGCTATCTGATCAATGGCCTGCGCGAAGCCTTTGATCTTACAGGCGTTCCCATCCGGCTCTATGTCCGCCAGCCGAAGAATCCCTTCGCGAAATAGAAAAGGGCGCCAGCAAACGCCAGCGCCCAAATGGTGTTGAGGCGTCAGGCCTAGCTCTGCGAAACGCGGTCGCGCACAGCCACGAAGTCGCGCTGGCCTGCACCGGTGTACAGCTGGCGCGGACGGCCGATTCTAGCAGCTGGGTCCTCGATGCTCTCATTCAGCTGCGACAGCCAGCCAATCGTACGCGCCACAGCAAACAGCACGGTGAACATGGTGGTTGGGAAGCCAATCGCATTCAGGATCACGCCCGAATAGAAGTCGACATTCGGATACAGCTTGCGTTCGACGAAGTATTCATCTTCCAGGGCAATCTTTTCAAGCGCCTTGGCAACATCCAGGATCGGATCCTTGATGTTCAGCTCGTCGAGCACCTCATTGGCTGTCTCCTGCATCACTTTCGCGCGCGGATCATAGTTTTTGTAAACCCGGTGGCCAAAGCCCATCAGGCGGAAACTGTCAGACGGGTCTTTGGCCTTCTGCACATACTCACCCACGCGGTCAGCCGAGCCGATCTCGCGCAACATGTTCAGCGCCGCTTCGTTGGCACCGCCATGGCTGGGCCCCCAGAGGCTCGCCACACCGGCCGAGATAGACGCATAGGGGTGAGCGCCAGACGATCCGGCAAGGCGCACTGTTGAGGTGGATGCGTTCTGCTCATGGTCTGCATGGAGAATGAAGATCCGGTCCATGGCGCGCGTCAGCACCGGGTTGGGCGCATAGCGCTCAGCCGGGACGGAAAAGCACATGCGCAGGAAGTTTTCCGCATAGGAGAGGTTGTTGTCGGGCTCCACAAAGGGTTGGCCGATGGAATACTTGTACACGCGCGCGGCCAGGGTCGGCATTTTCGCGATCATGCGGTGGATGGCCAGTTCGCGCTGCTCGGCATCGTGAATGTCCATGGCGTCGGGATAAAAGGCCGAGAGGGCGGCCACGGTGCCAGCCAGCATGGCCATGGGATGGCTGTCGCGCCGGAAACCGCTGAAGAAGCTGTCGATCTGCGTATGCAGCATAGTGTGCATCGTGATCTTCTTGTCGAAGTCGGTGAACTCGCTCTGCGTCGGCAGGTGGCCATAGAGCAGCAGATAGGCGACTTCGAGAAAGCCTGAATTCTCTGCCAGTTGGTCAATCGGGTAGCCGCGGTGAAGCAGGCGACCTTGTTCGCCATCGATGAAGGTGATCTGGCTTTCGCAACTGGCAGTGGAGGTAAATCCGGGGTCGAGGGTAAAGACACCGGCCTGTTTGTAGAGGGTGCGGACATCGATCACATCAGGGCCATCGACGCCCTTCATAATCGGCAACTCCACCGTCTTGCCGTTCACTTCCAGCTTCGCCATGCCCGCAGGCGTCATATTGCTTTTCATTTCAGGACCCTCTCAAAGTCTTATGTGTCATCGCGGGCAGCCGCGAGTTGATCATCTATCCGGGCCAGCGTTTCATCACGCCCCAGCCATGCCATCACGGGCGCCAGGTCCGGCGCCGGCAGCCCGCCCGTGAGCGCCGCGCGCAGCGGCGGCCCGACCTTTCCCAGCCCAAGGTCTTGTGCGGTGCAGTAAGCCTGAATGGCATCTTGCAGGTGGAGCGCGTCGAAATCAGCCACGCCAGAAATCAGATCGCGCATGGCTGACAGTCGGTCAAGTCCTTCTCCCTTCAGGGCTTTGCGTGCATTCTTGTTGAGAGAGAGCGGACGTGGGCTTGTGAGGAAGGCGACAGCCTCCGCAAGTTCGGGCAGACTCGCGGCCCGTTCGATCACGCTGGGTAAGGCTTGCTGCACTGCCGAAAGCGTTTTTTCTCCCAGCTGCGGATCAAGATAAGGTCCAAGCAAGTCCATAAGGCGCTCGGGATCGGCCTTACGAAGATAATGTCGGTTCACATCGGCAAGCTTGTCAAAATCAAGCCGTGCCGGCGCCTTGCCAATCCCACTTGTGTCGAAGACCTCCGCTGCCTCCTCCATTGTGAAGATGTCCTGATCACCATGGCTCCAGCCAAGCTTCATCAGATAGGATGTCATGGCTTCCGGCAGATATCCCATCTCCTTGTACTCAAGCGTGGATTGTGCGCCGTGGCGCTTTGACAGTTTTTTCCCATCGGGCCCATGAATCAGGGGGACATGGGCAAATTCCGGCACATCCCAGCCCATGGCCCGATAGATCGGTACCTGGCGGAAGGCGTTGCGCAGGT
>JALEGE010000126.1 GCA_022760335.1 Hyphomonadaceae bacterium | reverse complement strand
GGGGATAGGCGACAAGGCGGTCAATTAATCAGGGAGCGGAAATGTCAGAGCCGCGTTTCGATGTTGTCGGTCTCGGCAATGCCATTGTCGATGTGATTTCTCCGGTCGGGGACGCCTTCCTGGAGGAATGGGACATCCGCAAGAATGGCATGACGCTGATTGAGGAGCCCCGCGCGGAAAC
This sequence comes from Hyphomonadaceae bacterium, assembly GCA_022760335.1. Classification (GTDB taxonomy): domain Bacteria; phylum Pseudomonadota; class Alphaproteobacteria; order Caulobacterales; family Hyphomonadaceae; genus UBA5336. The sequence goes on along the minus strand of JALEGE010000126.1, from coordinate 33,817 downwards.
GCTGACCCAGGCGGCCCAGGGACAGGAGAAATCGGGCGGTTCGGGTGCCAACACCATTGCCGGCGTGGCGAGCTTTGGCGGGCGCACCGCCTATATCGGCAAGGTCGCCGATGACAGGCTGGGTGAGGTCTTCCGCCGCGAAACCCTGGCTGAGGGCGTAGAGTTCAAGACATCCCCCCTGGTTGGTGGGCCGGCCACTGCGCGCTCGATCATTTTCGTCACGCCGGATGGCGCGCGGAGCATGAACACCTTTCTCGGCGCTTCGGTGATGTTTTCGCCTGAGGATGTGGACGAAGACGCTGTGCGCAATGGCACCATTCTTTATCTGGAAGGTTATCTGTTCGACCGGGAAGACGCCAAGGCCGCCTTTGTGCATGCATCGGAAATCGCGCGGGCTGCCGGGCGCAAAGTGGCGCTGACATTGTCGGACAATTTCTGCGTCGACCGGCACCGGGAAAGCTTCCTGCATCTCATCCGCGGCCATGTTGATTTCGTCTTCGCCAATGAAGATGAGTTGCTTTCGCTCTATGAGATTGAGGATTTCGACACCGCACTTGCTGCCCTGCAGGCCGATACGGGCGTGGCGGCGGTGACGCGCAGCGAGAAGGGCTCGGTTATCATCGGTGATGGCGAGCCGATCGCGCTTCCCGCTGAGCCTGTGGGCCGCGTGGTCGATACCACCGGCGCGGGCGACCAGTACGCCGCCGGCGTCCTCTACGGCCTCGCGCGCGGCCTGCCGCTGGCTGTCTGTGGCCGGCTGGGCCATATCGCAGCCGCCGAAGTCATAAGCCATTACGGCCCCCGCCCGGAAGTGAGCTATGCGGAGCTTGCAAGAAAGGCGGGAATTGAGGCTTAGGGGAGAGTAGCCAGCACAAAGATTGAGTGTAGGCCTTGACCTGCCGGTTTTTGAAATCGACGGTCAACTCAAAGAAGCTATTATGATGAGATTGACCATGAGTGTTGCATCAAATCTGACAAGGGTCGGACTATTTTTGGGTGTTGCTATCGCCGGTCTCATTAAGTTTAGTGAAGATGCGGCTGGGCCTATCTCAAAAGGGGTACCACCGGCAGCAAGGATCAGTAGCAACTCCATTACTTTGACGGAAGATGCGGTCACCGTTTTGTCAAAAGCGGGAGAAATTTCTGTCGAAGAATTGGATTTCGTAGGAGCGGCACTTTTTGAAGATTACGCGCTGGTCCGGAGTAATTTTGAGGATAGCAACAGGATCGACTTCGCAGACGTGTTGGAGACGGCGGCGGATATAACGATTGAAATTGGTTCAACCGTTAGCGACATATACAATAGTGTCGCCGAACACTCTGAGTCGATTACCTTTGAACGCTTCCTCAGACGAGTGGTTCATGTCTCAAAGAAGGTTGCAAACTGTGAAGACGATCTGAGATGTGACTACCTCTCATTTGTGGCGCAAAATGATCCAGATTTGGTTTTAGAAGCCATTGCTCGAACGTTTCTGGAAAATGTCATTTGGGACGAGCCATATGGACGCTCAAAGAACAGAGTTGTTGCATCTCTCTCTTTTTGGGTTGACTACGAAATTCGCAGCCGGGCTGTTTTGGTGCCAACTGAAACGCTTATCGAGATTGCTCAGTTCGAGTCGGACTATTTTTCTGATTGGACAAACGATAGATGGCCGTGCCATTCGCCCGTAACGCTAGCTCCTCTCGTTCCAGGAACATCCCAGTATGACCGGCGCCCGTGGCCTGATGATCTCCTATTGGTGAAAAAGCAAATCTTCGATTCAATTCAAAGGGCTGAATTGACCGGCACATCGAATGTTTTAGAGGAGCAGTTTCAAGGCAATACTGAGGCGGATATAACTTCTCGGTATCTGTCGATCAGGGATTTAGAGAAGGATAAACTGGGCAATTTAAGTTACGGTATACATTTTTGGCACCTCAGAACCACTAGAGATTCTGGGGTCATAAAAGAATGGGACAATACTAAAAGTTGGAATTGTTCCGATATTTCTGAAATACTAGACGCGAGGTCCGAATTAGACCCAATTGATTTGGCATTTTATATTACACATCAACAGATACTCGCCAGGGGAATGCGAAATTCTGACGTTTATTCAGTTCTATGGGTTGATGAAACCGTAGACTTGGCCGCCATAGAGGTCCCGAAAGAATAATCCTAGAACGGTAGGGTGTGTTGAGTGAAACGATACCCACCAATTCGCCACGCTTGAGCGGTGAGTATAAGCTACGCCTTAGCCACGCGCCACATCCTCAAAAATCATACGTAATCCCCTTCCGCTCCCAATCTCCGAAGCGGGTTGGCTCGATCGCCTTCGGCCCGCCTCTTTCATGTTCGCGTTCAGCCTCCAGGCGTGCCAGCGCTTCGGCCTGTTCGGCGCGGCGGGCGTCGGCTTCTTCCAGGGCGCGGCGTGCGGCCTCCGGCAGGGCGGCGCGGCGGGCGATTTCTTCCGGGTCCAGATCATCCATCTGCGGTTCGCGACTCCTAAAATGCAGGATAGAGTACCACATAGGTCACCAGCGGCGATTGCAAAACGTGGCGAACGCGGCAATCTCCCGTGTTCTGGAGCGGCCAAGATGGGTGCGAGTAAAACATATCTCTTGATGGCGGCGATGACCGGACTGTTCCTGGCCATCGGCTATCTCACGGCTGGCATGTTCGGCCTGATCATTTCCTTCGTCCTTGCCGCGGGCATGAATGCTTTTGCCTATTGGAATGCCGACAAGGTGGTGTTGCGCATGCAGGGCGCGCGCGAGGTGACCGGGGCAGAGCGTAACCCTGTGATCCGCACCTTCGTTTCCGACACTCAGACCCTGGCCTTACATGCCGGTCTGCCCAAGCCGAAAATCTACATTATCGAGACCGCCCAGCCCAATGCCTTCGCCACTGGACGTAATCCCGAGCATGCGGCGGTGGCGGCGACAACGGGTCTGCTCTCCATGCTGACGCGCGAGGAAGTGGCCGGTGTTATGGCGCACGAATTGGCCCATGTGCAAAACCGCGACAGCCTGACCATGACGGTTACCGCCACCCTGGCCGGTGCGATCGGCATGCTGGCGAATTTCGCGCTGTTCTTCGGCGGGAACCGCGATCGGGGCGGGCTGATCACTTCCATTGCGATCATGATCTTCGCGCCGCTGGCGGCATCGCTTGTCCAGTTTGCGATTTCCCGCTCGCGCGAATATGAGGCCGACCGGCGCGGGGCGGAGATTTGCGGCAATCCGGCCTGGCTGTCTTCGGCCTTGCAAAAAATTGAACGCGGCGCGCGCAGCCAGATCAATTTGCATGCCGAACGTCATCCCGCAGCGGCGCATATGTATATTATCAACCCGTTGAATGGTCGGCGTGGCGACAATCTGTTTTCCACTCACCCGTCTACGGCAAATCGGGTGGCGGCCCTACAGAAACTGGCCGGTGAGCTGCGTGCGAAACAGGGCGAAGATCCGGCAGCCAATGACACGCGCCGCGCATCGGGCGGACCATGGGGTTAGGTCCGGGCGCGCTCTCGCGCCGGCTGGCAGCCCGACTGCTCGCCCAGACTCTCAAACAGCGTCAGACGCTGGACCAGATCTTCAGCGCCAGCGCGGAGCTGGCCGAGCTGGAGCGCCGCGATGCCGGCTTTGTCCGCGCCATGGTGACGGGCGCCTTTCGGGAATTGGGGCGGATTGACGACGCGCTTGCCGGTCTTGTGGAACGCCCGGTCGAGCAGCTTGATCCGCTGGTCCTGGCCTTCCTGCGCATTGGCGCGGTGCAGCTCTGGCGGCTGGACGCTCCGGTGCATGCAGCGGTTGGCGAGACGGTTGCCGCCGCCAAGGCAGAGCCCGGCAGTGCGCGGGCGGCTGGGCTGATCAATGCTGTGCTGCGCCGGATGAGTGAGGACCCCGCGCGGCTTGATGGCGTGTCCGCCACAAGGATCTGGCCGGATTGGCTCTGGGCGCAAATGAAGGCTTCTATTGGCCCTGATCGCGCGGCTGCCCTGGCTGACGCGCAGCTGGAACTGCCCGCGCTTCATCTGACAGCGCTGGACCCGGCGGCCACCGCGGAAAGTTTGGAAGGCACTTTGTTGCCCTCCGGCAGCGTGGCTGTGCCCATGGGCCGTGTCTCGGAGATGGAGGGCTATGGTGAAGGTGGCTGGTGGGTTCAGGATGCTGCCGCCGCCCTGCCCGCGCGCATTCTGAATGCACAAGCTGGGGAGCATGTGCTGGATCTTTGCGCTGCACCGGGGGGCAAGACGCTGCAGCTGGCAGCAGCAGGTGCGCATGTCACGGCCGTGGATCGCGCTGCGAGCCGATTGACGCGTGTGCATGAGAATCTCGCGCGTACGGGGTTCGCCGGTCAGGTTGAGGTAGTCTGCGCGGATGCCCGCAAGTTTACCACGACCGCGCGCTTTGATGCCATTTTGGTGGATGCGCCCTGCTCAGCACTCGGCACGCTGGCACGCCATCCAGAGGGCGCCTGGATCAAGCGGCCTCAGGATCTGGAAGGTTTTCCGAAGTTGCAGGCAGAGATATTGCGCGCTGCCATGGCGCTTTTGAAGCCGGGTGGCCGGCTGGTCTATTGCGTTTGCACGCCGCTGAAGGCGGAAGGCCTTGAGGTCGTGAATTTGGTGCTAAAAGAGGGGCTTGCCCGGCGGATTCCGATCCATCTGAAAGAAGCACCGGGGTTTGAAGCTTGTGCAACCGATCCAGGTGACTTGCTAACTCTTCCGGGGCCGGGCCGGCGCCATGACGCTTTCTATATAGCTCGGCTCACGCCTGCGGAGAGCTGAGAGTACAGTTTCGTGTCCGACGCGAAATTGCCACGAAATGACCTTGAGAGGTTCATCTGACATTCAATGTCATCTCGTCATAAGGGCAGCGTGGTTTTTCGTGCAAAGGAGCACATCAGTATGACTCAGTCTCGTCCCGCCATTCGCCAGGGCAATCGTGCCATGGCCGGCATTTTCGCGGCGCTGACCCTGACACTCGCAGGCTGTGCCAGCAGCTACGGCGCCAACACCACCAACCCGCAATCGGTTGGCCAGGCCGCAACAATCTATCGCGGAACGGTCGTGGCCGTGCGTGAAATCCAGATCCGTCCGGACAATTCTATCATCGGTGCGGCTACGGGTGCGGTGCTTGGCGGTATTGCTGGGTCAGAGATTGGCGGCGGCGACAAGGCCCAGACAGCGGGTGGTATCGCCGGCGCAGTTCTTGGCGGCATGGCAGGCAACGAGGCCGGCAAGGCGCTCAACACGCGTCCCGGCTATGCCTATACAGTCGAGTATGACAATGGCCAGGTGAAGGAAATCTACCAGGGCGCCGATGTCTATCTCGCACCGGGTTCGCGCGTGCAGGTGGTCTATCGCGAGGATGGCGCCCGCGTGGTGCCAGCAGCAACCTATTAAGGCGAAGCTGCGTAGATTAATTCTCTGATCACGAGAGAGCGCCTGCCTTGTGCGGGCGCTTTTTTTTGCTTATTGAGCGGCATGACCAGTGTCTTGATTTCGCCGTCGATTCTGTCGGCGGACTTCGCCACTTTGGGTGAGGAAATCCGCGCAATTGACGCGGCCGGGGCCGATTTCATTCATGTTGACGTGATGGACGGGCATTTCGTGCCCAATCTCACCATTGGTCCGCCTGTGGTGAAGGCGCTGCGCCCACACACTGACAAGCCCTTTGACGTGCATCTCATGATCGCGCCGGTGGACCCCTATATCCCCGCCTTTGCCGAGGCCGGAGCGAATATCCTGACCGTGCACCCCGAAGCCGGGCCGCATACCCATCGCACTCTGCAGGCGATCAGGGCCGCTGGCATGAAGGCGGGGGTTTCGCTCAATCCCGGATCACCCGCAGCGCTAGTGGAGCCGCTGATCGACCTGGCCGATCTGATTTTGGTAATGAGCGTCAATCCCGGCTTTGGCGGTCAGCGTTTCATTTCTTCTCAGCTGCGCAAGATCGAAACCTTGCGTGCGATGATCGATGCAACAGGGCGTGATATCCTGCTGGAAGTGGATGGTGGCGTGAATCCGGAGACCGCCCGTCAGTGCATCGATGCAGGCGCCACTGTACTTGTCGCCGGTTCGGCGGTGTTCAAGGGCGGGCCTTCGCAGTACAAGTCCAATATTGAAAGTTTGAGGCCGAAACGCCTCGTTTAGTTTGAGTATCCGAGTACCTGTAGAGGCGGCCTGTCCATGAGCGCCCCAGTTGGAAAAATCAGGTCCCCGCGCCGCACGCCCGAGCAGGACGCGGCGCTATGGCGGCGATTCCGCGGCGCACTTGGCGACAGTGTGAAGCCTAGTGCCAGCCAGTGGTTGAAAGTCATCACCACGCCTTCGCCGGAATATGACTGGTCCTTGTTCTCCCATCCCGGCCCGCTCGATCCATTGCGCGGGGAAGCCTTGTCGCGTGGCATCTGGCGTACCGGAGCGGAGCGGTATGATTTTGGTGTCGACACAGTTCCCTGGAAGATCGAGGGAGCTTCGTTGCATTTCCAGGATCGAGTGCACCGGTTTGACTGGTTGCCCCATCTTGCCGGGCAAGGTGAGAACGGGGTCGACAGGGCACTCTGGCTGGTGGACGAGTGGGTCGAGACCCATGGCCAATTTGACGGGTTTTCCTGGCGCGCCGGCCCGGTTGCAGACCGGGTCTGGAACTGGATTCGCTGTGGCCAGATTCTGTTTGCAGAGCCTGACGGCGAAGAGGCCAAGCCGCGTATGCAGGCTCTGCGGCGACAGGTGATGCACCTTGAGGCGCTGGCCGATGCCACGCCCGATGTGGAAGCGCGATTCCGTCTGGCCATCATTCTTTGCGTTATGGGCGGACTTGCGGGGGACATGGACAGGCTGCGCAGCGGGCTCGACCGGCTGGACGCAGAGTGCACCGCGCAGATCCTGCCAGACGGCGGCCATGTCAGCCGCAGCCCCGAGCGGCTTTTGCGCATCCTCCTGGATCTTGTCAGCGTGCGCAATCTCCTGCGCCGGATAGATGCGCCAGAGCCGGATTTTCTGGGCAAATGGCTGCCACGCATGGGCGCCATGCTGAATTTCCACACGAGCCCGGATGGCGGCCTCCTGCCCTTCAATGACGGCGCAGAGGCGCGCCCGCAGGATGTCTCTGCCGCCCTGTCGGAATTGGATGTGCCGCCGCGCCGTTTCACCTTCTCGCCGAAATCGGGGTTTCAGAAGCTGGAACGCGGCAGTTTGCGCCTGGTTCTGGATGTTGGGGCCGCGCCCGATCCACCCTTTGCCGACATGGCGCATGCGGGCGCTTTGGGCTTCGAGCTGCATGACGGCCCGGCGCGGATCGTGACGTCCTGCGGTTTCTCCCGCGAGGTGGATGTGGATATGCAGGCCGCTGTGCGCCGAACCGGGGCGCATTCCACGCTCGTCCTGGGCGGGCGCGACAATGCCGATTTCGCCACCAATGATGCCACAGGGCTGCTCTCGCCGGTCGGGCCCGACGGAATTTCCGCCAAGCGCCTGGAAGAGGAAGACGAGATCTGGCTGGATGCCCAGCATTCCGGCTACAAGGCCACATTCGGCCTCCTGCATCGCCGGCGCCTGTTCATGGCGGGTGATGGCTCGCGTCTGACTGGTGAAGACAGTCTGGTGCGCCCGGTTTCTCAGCAGGATCTTAGTGATGAGCGCCCAATCGGCTTCGAGATCCGGTTCCATCTTCATCCCACGGTGACGGCTCTGATGGGGCGCGGTGCAATTCTCCTGGAATGCGAATCTGGTGCGCGCTGGCGCTTCAAAACCAGCCATGCAGGCACAAGACTGGAAAAATCTCTCTATCTTTCGCGCGGGGCGATTGAGCATCCCGAGCAAATAGTGATCAGTGGCAGGGCAGATCCAAATGGGGACGGGTCGCTTCCGCCAAATTGTGTACGGTGGGCATTTTTGAGGGACGCAGAGACATGATGAACGCGACTCGCCAAGCCAAGCGCGCCATGGCTCTGACCCTGACTTTCGATGTCGTCACAGCAGGGATTGCCATGGCCATGGCTGTGACGCTTCGCTGGTGGGCGGTCGAAGGTGGCCCGCCAGATTTCCCGCTTCTGATTCTCATTTCCTCGCTGATGTTTGCAAGCTCGGCGCTTGTCTCCTTCTATATCCTGCGCATTCATCGCCAGGTCTGGCGGCATATGGGCGCCACCGACGCTGTGCGTGTTCTGCAGGGTGTTGCGGTCGCCTCCTTGATCTTCCTGCCGACCATCTTTCTCTGGAATCGCCTGGTTGGCCTGCCGCGGTCGAGTATTCTCATCGCTGTGGGCCTGTGGATTGCGGCCTTGTTTACGGGTCGGATGATCGCTCTTGCGCGTTCGACCCAGCAGCCTCTGCAATTCTTCCAACGTTTGCCAAAGGACGCGGCCATGGCAGTTTTGGTCGGTGATGAGGCGGCGGCCGCCATCGTGATCGGCAAGCTGCGCAATCAGAATGGCGGGGCGAAAGTACGGCTTCTGGGCCTTTTGCCAACAACTGAGGCCGAACCCGGTCGTGCGATCAAGGGCGTTCCGATTCTCGGCGATCTGGACGATCTCGACTATGTCTTGCAGATGCTGAAGGCGCGCTATGGTGAAGTGCCTTGGGTTGCCGTCGCTGGCGATGCGCGTGAGCCGTCAACCATGTCAGATGTGTTGGAAATTGCCGCCCGGCTTAAGACCAAGGTGATTGCCTTTTCAGCTTCCGAGGATGGTGCGGACCAGAAGGAGATCCGCCCGGCGGACCTTCTCTCCCGGCGCCAGCGCAATCTCGACAAGGGGCCGGTGGAGGCCCTGGTGCAGGGTGCGAAGATCCTGGTGACTGGCGGTGGCGGAACCATCGGGCTGGAATTGGCGCGCCAGTGCGCCGCGCTGAAACCGGAACAGCTGATCTTGTTCGATGCCTCCGAGTACAATCTCTACAGTGCGGATCTGCAGTTGCGCCGGGACTTTCCCGAGCTGAAGCTCCATTCCATCCTGGGCAATGTGCGTGACACGGCCCGCCTCGAGCAGACCTTTGGTGAATTCCAACCCGATGTAGTCATTCATGCCGCCGCACTGAAACATGTGCCGCTGATGGAAAAACATGTCTGCGAAGCGATTCTCACCAATGTCGAAGGGGCGATGAATGTCGCGCGCACGGCGGTGAAGTATCGCACCCGGCGGTTCGTCTTTGTTTCCACTGACAAGGCGGTCGATCCGGACAATGTGATGGGTGCGACCAAGCGGTTGGCTGAACTCACTGTCACCCGCAATGCCCAATATGGCACCATGATCCCGGCGCTGGTGCGGTTTGGCAATGTCCTTGGTTCTTCCGGCTCGGTTGTGCCTTTGTTCAAGGAACAGATCGATTCCGGCGGGCCGGTCACCGTCACGCATCCTGATGTCACCCGCTTCTTCATGACAGTGGAAGAGGCCGCCTCTCTTGTCCTGCAGGCGGCCGCCCAGGCCGAGCGCGGCGAGGAAACCGGCCTTTACGTGCTGGACATGGGCGACCCGATCCGCATCGAGGCCTTGGCCGAAGCGATGATCCGAATGCATGGCAAGGTGCCGGGCAAGGATGTCGAGATCGTGCACACCGGTCTTAGACCGGGCGAAAAACTGTCTGAAGTGCTGACCTATGACTTCGAGGCGCTGCAGGAAACCAATGTCGATGGCCTGTTGAAAGTGCGCGGTGGGGTCAAGGTAGATGACCGGTTCGATCTGATGCTGAAACAGCTGTTGCGCGCGGCAGACCGCCGCGAGCGCACAGAGGCCTTGCACCTGCTCGGGCGGCTTGTGCCTGAATATGGCGAAAGCCGGCGGGCCAGCGAAGTGGGTGCCGAGGGTGCTTGACCGCAACCGCGCCGCGCTCTAGCCGAGGCGCATCTTTTTTCATTGCCGACAGGTGCCTGCCATGACCGACGCGCCCGTGCGCCGCGCGCTGATTTCCGTTTCCGACAAGTCCGGCCTGATCGAGCGGGCTCAGCGCCTCGCCGCACTGGGTGTGGAACTGGTTTCCACCGGGGGCACGTCGCGCACCCTGAAGGAGGCCGGGCTGGAGGTCGCCGATGTGGCCGACCTGACGGGATATCCGGAAATGATGGATGGCCGGGTGAAGACACTGCACCCGGCGGTGCATGGCGGCCTCCTGTATCTGCGCGACGATGCTTCCCATGTCGCCGATGCCGAGGCGCACGGCATCCAGCCGATAGATCTCGTCTACATCAATCTCTATCCCTTCGAGGCCACAGTGGCCTCGGGTGCGGATTTCGATACTTGTATCGAGAATATCGATATTGGCGGCCCGGCCATGCTGCGCGCGGCGGCAAAGAATGGCGCCTTTGTCGCTGTCTGCACCGATGGCGGGGATCTCGATGCGGCGCTGGAGGAGATGGAGGCAAATGCGGGCATGGTCTCGCTGGCGCTGAAGCGCAAATTGGCGATGAAGACCTATTCGCGGACGGCCGCCTATGATGCGGCGATCTCCGGCTGGTATGCTCGCCAGCTGGAAGACACCGCGCCGGACTGGTTCGCCGCGGGCGGCAAGCTCGCCGAGGCCTTGCGCTATGGCGAGAACCCGCACCAGGCCGCAGCCTTCTACACCACCGGCGAGGCGCGCCCCGGCGTGGCTACCGCGCAGCAGGTGCAGGGCAAGGCGCTCTCCTACAACAATATCAATGATACCGATGCGGCCTATGAGCTGATCGGCGAGCTGGGTGGGGAAAAGCCCGCCGTGGCGATCATCAAGCATGCCAATCCCTGCGGCGTCGCGCTCGGCACGAATCTGCTTGAGGCCTATCGCGCGGCGCTGGCCTGCGATTCCACGTCGGCCTTTGGCGGCATTGTCGCGCTCAATGGCGCGCTCACTGGCCCATTGGCGGAAGAGATCACCAAGATCTTCACCGAGGTTGTCATCGCGCCCGGCGCCGATGAGGCCGCGCTGGAAATCTTTGCGAAGAAGAAAAATCTCCGCCTGCTTCTCACAGAAGGCCTGCCGGACCCGGCCGCGCCCGGCACATTCGTGAAAACCGTGGCTGGCGGCCTGCTTGTGCAATCACGCGATAATGGTCGGATCATGCGCAGCGATCTGAAGATTGTAACGGAAAAAGCCCCCACCGAGGTTGAGCTGAACGACATGCTGTTTGCCTGGCGCGTGGCCAAGCATGTCAAATCCAACACCATCGTTTATGCGAAAAACGGTGCTACTGCCGGCATCGGCGCGGGCCAGATGAGCCGTATCGATTCCGCGCGCATCGCCGCACGAAAGGCTGAGGATGCCGCTGAAGTCGCCGGCTGGGCTGAGCCGATGACCAAGGGCTGCGTGGCCGCCTCTGATGCCTTCTTCCCCTTCCCGGATGGTCTGTTACAGGCGGCGGCGGCTGGGGCCACGGCGGTGATTCAACCCGGCGGCTCCATACGCGATGACGAGGTGATCGCTGCAGCCAATGAGGCTGGCCTCGCCATGGTCTTCACTGGCATGCGCCATTTCCGGCATTAGGAAAATCTCCCCCGAAAATATAATGGCCCCGCTCGACGGGGGTGAGGGGGGGCAGCTGTCGAGCGGGGCCTTGAAGGGTGCTGCGAGGAGGGGGGATTTGGCAGCACCCTGTCTAGAATACGCATGGAGCCGGTCATTGGATCCATGGGCTGTGAAATTATTTATCCGGCATAAAGACTTGCGCCGGGCGCCAAACTCATTGCCAGCAGAATGACAGCGGCACTGGCCATCACGGCGAGAGAGAAACTACGCGTCAGTGTCTGTCCATTCATCATTCTCGCCTCCTGTGGGTCTTGATCTGGCTATGCAAGAAATGTGGGAACCCCTTGCCTGATTGCGACTGTCGGCTCGGAATAAGCGCCATGCAGGGCGCGCATGAGGCAATTTGTGGGCAGTGAATGAAGGCCGGGCAATGCTTGCCTCTGGCCCGGCGGCGCGATAGCCATTGGCAGTTTTGATTGTTTGGGTGATCAGGGATGAAGGATTTCCTGAAGGTTTACTGGCCCTTGGCCCTGGTGGCCGTGTTGGGTTTGATTGTCGCGCTGCGCTTTGTAGAGCCGCCGCCGCCGAAACAGATCGTGTTTGCGGGAGGAAGTCCCGGCGGGGCCTATGCCGCCTATGCCGAGCGCTACAAGACCTTGCTGGCCGACCATGGCGTGGAGGTTGAAGTGCTTTCCACCGCAGGCAGTATCGAAAATCTGCACTTGCTGACGGTTGGTGATGCCGATGTCGCCTTGATCCAGGGCGGGCTCGCAAGCGAGGGGGATGCTGAACGCCTCCTGGCCCTGGGCGGACTGTTCTATGAACCCTATTGGGTGTTTGTGCGCACGGAAGCCGGCGCCCAAGACTATGCTGATCTGCGCACCTTGCGCATGACCATCGGGGCCGAAGGCTCGGGCACGCGCGCGCTGAGCCTGCATTTGCAGGGCGAATATGGCGGCACCTGGCCTGACACCACCCGCCTGCCACTCAGCGGTCAGGCCGCAGCCGATGCCTTGCTTGCCGGTGAGGTTGATGTTGCCACTTTCTCCGCCGGCATTGACGCACCTTATGTTGAGCAGTTGGTGCGTGCTGAGGGTATTGACCTGATGGACTTTCCGCGCGCCCCGGCGCTTAGCCGCCACACGCCAGCCCTTGCACCAATCACGCTCTTGCGCGGGGTTGTCGATATTGGCGGGGATCTGCCAGCCCGGGATGTGGAAATGATCGCCTCGGTCGCGCAGCTGGGCGTCGATAGCGAGCTGCACCCGGCCATTCATGCCATTCTGCTGGATGCGGCCAATGCCATACACACGCCTGGAACAGAGCTGTCCCCGCCAGACACATTCCCTTCGGGCGCGCGCACCGACTTGCCGCTGTCTGCGGAGGCGCGTCGGTATTACCGCGATGGTCCCTCGGCCTTGCGGCGCTATTTCTCTTTCGGCATGGCCAATTTCCTGGAGCGCGCCTGGGTTCTGGCCATTCCATTGCTAACGCTGCTCTTCCCACTGGTGCGGGCTGCGCCGCCAATCTATCGCTGGCGCGTGCGCCGCAAGATCTATGTCTGGTATGAGGATTTGCGCCAATTGGAGGCAGAGGGCCGGGCAGCCGATAGCGGCGAGGCGCGCGAGCGCATACGCACCCAGCTGCGCAATCTGCAGGAAGAGATCGGCCAGCTGGAAGTGCCACTATCTTACACCGACGACCTCTATCGCCTGCGCAGCCATGTTACCTTTGTGAATCAGCTGCTTGGCAATCTTGATCCGGCCCAGGAGGTTGAGCCCGTCTCCATGTAGGCCTGTTCTAGATCAGGCCCGCATCGCGTGCGGCTTTCTGATAGGTTCGCGAAACTGGAGCCGTGCCACCCGATTTCAATTCTATCAGGGGCTTGCCGTTTTCGCGTTTCACATCCGCGATGCCTTGGCGCGCGATCCACCAGGAGCGATGCACCTGCAAGCCGTCGGCTTGCTCAAGCGCGGAAATGGCATCGGCCAGTCGCATCAAGATCAGTTCTTCACCGAGGCTGGTGTGGACACGCAAGTAATGATCTTCCGATGAAACGCCATACAGAACCGCGCCGCGATAGCGTGCGGGCAGGCGCTGCAGAAACTTTGAGGCCGGGTCCTCAATTGCCTGTATGCCGGGGGATGTTTCGGCAGTTTTGCTTCGGTATTGCAGAAGATACCCGCCAATCGTGATGACCTGTGAAATCACGAAGACATAGAAGAATTGAAGCGGCCAGTATTTTGCCGACATCACCTGGCCGTCACTGGCCTCCATCAAGATAATGGCAATGGTGACAGGCAGGGCGATGATCGCTGCGGTGACAGGCAGCTGAATCCAGAGTGACCAGCTTGCGTACGGCTCGCGCTCGAAAACGATGGGTGTGATGAAGACCGAAGCCAATGCGCCGACGGCCATGGTGAAGGTCCACAGGATGAATCGTTCCAGAAAGGGCTGCCCATTGGTGCCGTAAACACCAAGAAAGGCGAAGACCAAGCCAAGTGCCAGAACGATGGCCACGCCGCGCCCGAACTCCACCAGATAGTCAGGCATGCATCTCCCCCTGCATTTCGCGCTTCGTGAAGTGAACTTGCCCGCAACTCACGAAGGATTCCAGTGCGCTCATGGAAACGCGCTCGAACCGATGCCGATTGCCCGACAGGACTGAAGCACCGGCCGAGCCTGGCCGTACATTCACACTGTAGGAGAAATCAAGATGATCCGTTCTGCCATTCACCTGTCTGCAATTGTTGCGCTCACGCTCGTGTCGACTTGCACCAGTGAAGCCGACGCGGAGAGCGACACTGCAACTCTGTCGGTCACACTTACTGGAATTGAAACTCTCACGGGAACGATCCGCCTGGGCCTTTATGCCGGTGAGGAAGACTATACGTCCGGCCCCGGCATTGGTGGCGCAAATGTCACCGTCGAGGACGAGACCATGAGTGTGACATTGGAAGGCCTCGCGCCAGGCGCATATGGCATCAAGCTTTACCATGACGTCAACGGCAATGGTGAGATGGATACCAACCCTTTTGGCATGCCGACTGAGCCCTTCGCCTTTTCCAACAATGCGCCTGGTCGCTTCGGCCCGGCGAAATGGGATGCGGCCAGCTTCGAGATCGTCGCCGGTGAAAACGCTCAGACAATCACAGTCGGCGACTAATCCGCTTCAATTCAGACAGGAGACCAGACCGATGCAGATGTCCCGCCGCTCTCTTCTCGCTGCGCTTGGTGCCACAGCAGGTGCCGCCGCCCTGGCCGGCCATGGCTTTACCACCGGACCTGGCGCGCCAAACTGGCAAATTGGATATGCCAATGCTCCGGCAGGTGGGTTTGCGCCTCGAAGCATGGACCTGATTTCTGGCCGCTTGCCGGATGGGTTTTCAGGTACGCTCTATCGCAATGGCCCAGCCTGGTTCAGCTATGGTGGGGAAACCCTGGACCATTGGTTCGATGGCGATGGCATGGTCCAGCGCATCGCTCTGAGGGATGGCCAAGCCGTTCATACCGGCAAGTTCGTCGCGACAAACAAGCACCGTTCCGAGCAGGCGGCTGGGCGCTTCCTCGCGCCCGGCTTCGGCAGTGCTGGCGATGAGAGCTATCCGGTAATGGGTGTGGACGATGCCAATGCGGCCAACACCTCCGTATTGGTGGTGGATGGGCGCTTGCATGCGCTTTGGGAGGCCGGCTCAGCCATGGAGCTGGATCCCATCACACTGGAAACGCTCGGGGCACGCAGCTGGCGCGAGGATCTGAAAGGCATGCCCTTTCTTGCCCATCCCAAAGTGGAACCTGACGGCACAGTCTGGAATCTTGCCGTGGCGGGTTCGAAAGTCGGAATCTACCGGATCTCGCCGAAAGGTGCGGTTCAGAGCTTCGACATGCTTGATCTTGGTGTCACGCCATACCTGCATGACTGGGCGATCACCGAGCGGCATCTCATCCTGATGATCCAGCCCTGGCTGATGACCAAGTTTATTCCACCCTTTGTCGATACGTTGCAATGGCGTCCGGAAGAGGGCCTGAAACTCCTCATCATCGACAAGGCGGATATGAGTTCCCGGCGTAGCGCCGAGGTTGAGGGCCATGCCTTCTTCCACACCGGTGCGGCCTGGGAAGATGCCTCTGGCGCGATCCATATTGATGTGGCGCTTTATGATGAACCCTTTCTGGGGTCTGGCGGTGGTACCAATCTGATGCAGGGGCGCTATATCGCCGCTGAGGATGATGCCAATGGCGTGCTGTCTCGCATCATTGTGGAGGCTGATGGTCGCGCGCGAATTCAGAAGACCGATATTGATGGCGAGTTTCCCGTCGTGCACCCTGCCTTCCATGGATTGGGTCGGCGCCTGACAGCTCTGGTCGGGGGGAGTTCTCCGGGGCGCCCTGGCGCGCGAAAGGTCTCGCTGATGGACTGGCGGTCCGGAAAGACGAGCCATTTCGACTATGGCGCCTCGCGCGTGCCGGAGGAACATCTCTTCGTTGCCAAGCCCGGAGGACGAGGCGAGCATGATGCCTGGCTTGTTGGAACTGCACTGAACATCGCCAGTGGACGCAGCGAGGTGCATGTCTTCGATGTTGCCGATATTTCCGAAGGCCCGGTGGCGAGCTTTGCCGCCCGGTATGCCTGGCCACTTGGCTTTCATGGCACTTTTGCCCCGGGCTGAGATGCTTGCACGGGCGACGTCGTGAAAATGTCAAACGCAACGTGTTAGGAAAGGGCAGAACTGGGCCTCTTGCCATTGGAGACTGATTTCATGCGCCTTCTTGCTGCGAGCCTGCTGGCTGCCACCTTCCTGGCCAGCTGTACCACAACCATCGAACGCACAATTGTCGAAACGGTTGTGGAGCCTGCCCCGGCACCAGCCAGCCCGGAGGCGGCATTGTCACTCTACTATGCCACCGTGTCAGATGAGGTCCTGCCCATCGCTCCGGCAGGACGCGCATTGCCCGCAGAGGACGCGGTTCTCACCCGTATCCTGGTGGGGTCATGTAATGACGAGGAAAAGGAAAGCCAGACCTTGCAAACGATTGCCGGGCAGGAAGGCGACTTGTTCCTGATGATTGGCGACAATGTATATGGTGATCGCGACGGATCGGCCTATGCCAATAACCAGCCGGAACTGGACGAACTGCGCGAGAGCTTTGCCGAGCTTGCCTCGCGCTCGGAGTTCCAGGCCGTGCGGGCGAAGTTTCCAATGATGGTCGCCTGGGACGACCATGATTATGGCGTCAATGATGGCGGCGGTGATTTTGTGTTCCGCGAATTTGCCGAACGCATCCACGAAACCTTCTGGGGTCTGGATGACCAGGATGTGGGCAAATGGCCGGGCACATATTATGCGCGCAGCTTCGGCCCGGAAGGCCAGCGCACCCAGATCATCATGCTCGATACGCGCATGTTCCGCTCTGCGCTGACCCCGACGGATGAATGGAACACGCCCGGCAAGGAACGCTATATGCCCGCTCCTGAAGGCTCCATGCAGGACATGCTTGGCGCGGCGCAATGGACCTGGCTGGAAAACCAGCTGCAACAGCCGGCCGATCTTCGCCTGATCGTTTCCTCCATTCAGGTGCTGACCACGGATGGCCATGGCTATGAGCACTGGGACAATCTGCCGGCCGAGCGGGATCGCCTCATCGATCTGATCGACAGCACTGGTGCTCGTGGTGTGGTGCTGGTCTCAGGCGACCGCCATGCGGCCTTCATGTATCGCAAGGATGGCCTGGTGGATTACCCGCTATACGAGCTGACCACATCTTCTTTGAATGCGTCTTTCCGGGAGGAAACGCCCGAGATGGACAGCGCGCAGATCGGCCCTGGGGTTTCTCTGGAAAATTTCGGCGCGGTGGACATTGATTGGGAAACTGAGGAAGTGACCTTCCAGATCCTTTCCAATCAAGGCCTTGTTCTTCGTCAAACCAGCTTTGCCATTCCGCGCTAGGACTGACACTGCGCTTATGATAGGGGCCGCCAAGTAAACCCTCATTCTCTTGGCTCCCAGAATATTAAGGCGCGCGCATGGCAGATTATCGCAATGTTGGCGTTCTGATCCTGGCTGTTGGCCTGCTCCAGATCTCCGGCGGAATACTCGGCGTGATTACGCCCATCGGGCTGGAAGCCATGGGCACGCCGGCGACCCTGATCGGTGTGATTGCGGCCCTGTTTGCCGCTGGGTTCATGGCGGGTGCGGTGATGGCGCCCAGCACCATCATGCGCGTTGGAAACATCCGCGTCTTTTCAGCGGGTGCGGCCGGTGCGGCGGCGACCAGTCTGGTGATGGGGCTGTTGCCGGACATGTGGGCCTGGGCCGTGCTGCGTCCGATCCAGGGGCTTTCCATTGCCTGGATGTTTGCCAGCGCTGAGGCCTGGATGTCTTCAGCCACGCCGTCGACCTCGCGCGGCGGTGTGCTTGGCTTTTATCATGTCATCGCCAAGGCGGCGTTGATGGCCGGGCCTTTCCTTGTGGTGGGGTATGCCGCGCTGCAGCCGCATGCCTTTATCTGGACGGCCCTGTTCTTCGCGCTGGCCCTCGTACCGGTCTGCATGACGCGGATGCAGCAGCCACTTAGCCATCAGGATGTCTATCTGCCATGGCGCGATTTCCTGAAACTTGCGCCATCGGCTGTGGCGGCCGCCTTCTTGGCTGGGGTGATCAATTCCGGTCTGTTGGCACTGCTGCCGCTATTTGCAGAGCGCTTGCATCTTGGTGAAACCGCGACCGGAGCTGCGGCGCTTGCCATGGCCGTGGCCTGGATCGGCGGGATGGTCAGCCAGTGGCCGGCCGGGCGGATTTCCGATCATATGGACAGACGTCTTGTTGTGGCCGGGATGGCGGGGATCGCTCTGGTTGCCGCGATTGGTCTTACTTTGGGTGCGGGACGGATTCCGGCCTGGACAGTCCTCTTTCTGCTTGCGGTTTGGGGGGCGGGGTCGCTCTCCTTTTACGGCATTGCCGTGGCCCATGGTGTAGACCGGGCCAGGCAGGACCAGATTTCCGGTCTGATGGCGGGTCTGCTTTTTGTCTGGGCGGCAGGCTCGGTGATCGGGCCGCCTCTGGCCGGTCTGGCAATGGCGACGCCGCTTGGCCCAGGCGGATTGTTTGCCTTTGCTGGCCTGTTCACCGTGGCTTTGATTTTGGCCATGCTAGTGCGGCTCAAAGTGCGCGCCAGTGTTGAAGAGGAAGACCGCAGCAATTGGGAACTGGCCCAGCCAACAGCGGTCACAGGCATGGAAATCGATCCCCGCGTGGAGCCGCTCGAACCAGACCAATCTGGCATGTAAGAGTGCAAGTCTAAGTACGTTCAATGTACTCAAGTGCGTCACTTATACCTTTTCCATGTATTGCGACGGGTTTGCAGCCTGTTATAAGGCGAGGGAGATATGGTGGGGCGACCGATCGCCGCGCCAGGCTAGGCCCAGACGAGCGCGCGAGGCAGAACTTCCATGAACATTCACGAATACCAAGCAAAAGCGGTCCTGAAATCCTTTGGTGCTCCGGTCGCCAATGGCGCACCGGTTCTTTCCGTCGATGACATTGAAGGCGCAGTCGACAGTCTGCCCGGTCCGCTTTGGGTCGTGAAAAGCCAGATCCATGCCGGTGGGCGCGGCAAGGGCAAGTTCATTGAGCCGGAAGCCGGCGAAAAGGGCGGCGTGCGCCTGGCCTTCTCGCGTGATGAGGCCGTCGCCCATGCCAAGGCCATGCTCGGCCACACGCTGGTGACCGCCCAGACCGGCCCGGCCGGCAAACAGGTCAACCGCCTTTATATCGAGGATGGCGCGGACATCGAGAGCGAGCTTTATCTCTCCCTGCTGGTCGACCGTTCGACCGGTACTGTGGCCTTCGTGGTCTCCACCGAGGGCGGTATGGATATCGAGCAGGTCGCCCATGACACGCCGGAAAAGATCCACACCATCAATGTCGATCCGCTGGCCGGCATGACCGATGCCGATGCCGCGAAAGTCTGCGACGCGCTGGAGCTGGCCGATGCCGCGCGCACCGACGGCATGGCGCTCTTCCCGATCCTCTACAAGGCCTTCGTCGAGAAGGATATGAGCATGCTTGAGGTCAACCCGCTGATCATCATGAAGGACGGCCATCTGCGCGTGCTCGACGCCAAGCTTTCCTTTGACGGCAATTCCCTGTTCCGCCACCCGGACATGATGGAACTGCGCGACAAATCCGAGGAAGACGAGAAGGAAATCGAGGCTTCTGAATGGGACCTCGCCTATATCGCGCTGGATGGCACGATCGGTTGCATGGTGAACGGCGCAGGGCTCGCCATGGCGACCATGGACATCATCAAGCTCTATGGCGAGGAGCCGGCGAACTTCTGCGATGTCGGCGGTGGTGCCAATGCCGAGAAAGTGGCCGCGGCCTTCAAGATCATCATGAAGGACCCGAACGTGAAGGGCATCCTTGTCAACATCTTCGGCGGCATCATGAAATGCGATGTCATCGCCGAGGGCGTCCTGCAGGCGGTGAAGGAAACCAATCTCCAGGTTCCGCTGGTCGTGCGCCTTGAGGGCACGAATGTCGATGCCGGCAAGGCCATCATCGCTAATTCCGGCCTCAACGTGATCCCGGCGGATGACCTGGACGATGCCGCCCAGAAGATTGTGGCGGCAGTGAAGGGGTAGAGGACAAAAAATAACTAACTAGCGGGGGACGGTCATGGATGTCTTTATTTCCTACTCAAGGAATGATGGCGAAATAGCGCAAGAAATGAAGAAAGACCTCGAAAGGCGGGGACTGAAGGTCTTTTTTGATGTCGAGCGTATAGAAGCTGGTGATATATTTCCTGATGTTCTGGATAAGGCAATTCGAGATTCTAAAATCGTGTTAGCTTTGTGGAGCGCGGCATCTCTTAAAAAGGAATGGTGCGTGCGAGAGTGTCATATGGCACAAAACCACCAAAAACTGATTCCAATTGCTATTGAATCTATCGATCCCAAAGATCTCCCTTTGAGTTTTGTCAATGTCAATTTTTTGACTCTAGAAGAGGGACTTACGTTAAGTATGTCCAAGATGTGGGCGAAGTTGATCATGCGTCTTGCGGACCGACTTTCGATGCCTTCTCTTATCTCTAAGGAAGATGAACCAGCTTCGACTTTATCAGCTGCGCCGTTTTCTATAACGGAGCTCTTGGATTTGATGAGTAAGGACGATCTGAAAGACTTGTGCCGAACCTGCGAGATCAGCGGTTTTTCGACCCTGAACAAACCTGAATTGGTTAAGGCCATCCTTTCTGCCAACATGAAGCGCACTTGGATGCTACAAAACCTAACAGGCAGCCAGCTTCAAGATCTTATGCGCAATATGGGGGTGTTCAGGCGAGTTGCGGGGATCAACAAAGCGGAAATGGTTCTTCAGATTGCGGAAGAGTTGATCCCATAGCTCAGAGCATCATACACATATTGTGTGCTACACATAACCCGTGTACACTTTCGACATGACGACCAAGAACATTACCCTCGCGATTGATGAAGACCTGCTGACCAAGGCGCGGGTGCTTGCGGCCTTGCGTCATACCAGTGTGAACGAGATGGTGCGTGGCTTCCTGCAAGGGCAGGTGGATGCCGAACGGCGCCAAGCCTCGCGTGCCGAAGTCTGGGCGAACCATTTCAAGGAATCCGACAATTATGCCCCTCGCCGGCAGCGCCGCAAGGAAGGCGAGCGCCTGTTCGACCGCGAGGAATTCTATGAGGAGGTGATGCGTGAACGCGGCCTTCTTTGACACGAATATCTTTGCCTATGCGGCAGAGAGCGACGGGCCGGAGCCCGAAAAGCGCGATATCGCCCGTGCTCTCCTGCAATCGCGGGCCATTGTCGTGTCCACGCAGGTCATGCTGGAGCTTTACGGCGTGATGCTGAAGAAACTGAACTACGCTGCCGATACAGCCTATCGGTGGATCTCTTCGCTTGAAGATGAAACCGTCATCATGCTTTCGCCGACGGATGTTCTGGAAGGCATCATGATTTCGCGGCGCTACGAAATTTCGCATTTCGATGGGCTGATCCTTCGCGCTGCCGAGCGCGCCGATCTCGACCTTGTCTACACCGAAGACCTCAACCACGGACAGACCTATGGCTCTGTCCGTGTGTGCAACCCTTTCATCGAAGACTTTCTTGCCTAGGCAAAAGGAACCTCCCCCATGTCCATTCTCGTCAACAAAGACACCAAAGTCATTGTTCAGGGCCTGACCGGCAAGACCGGGTCCTTCCACACCAATCAGGCGCTGGAATATTTCGGCACCCAGATGGTCGCCGGCACGCATCCGAAAAAGGCCGGCACAAACTGGGTCTCCGACCAGGGCGTCGAACTGCCCATCTTTGCCAGTGCCGGTGAGGCCCGCGAGGCGACCGGCGCCAACGCATCCGTGGTCTATGTCCCGCCGGCAGGCGCGGCAGCCGCCATTGAAGAGAGCATCGATGCCGGCATCGAGCTGATCATCTGCATCACCGAGGGCGTGCCCGTCATGGACATGGTCCGTGTGAAGGCCAAGCTCGACAAGTCCTCCTCGCGCCTGATCGGCCCGAACTGCCCCGGCGTGCTGACCCCGGAAGAGTGCAAGATCGGCATCATGCCGGGCAAGATCTTCAAGAAGGGCAATGTCGGCATCGTCTCGCGCTCGGGCACGCTGACCTATGAAGCGGTGTTCCAGACAACCAATGAAGGCCTCGGCCAGTCGACCGCCGTCGGCATTGGCGGGGATCCGGTGAAGGGTACCGAGTTCATCGACATGCTGGAAATGTTCCTGGCCGATGATGAGACCGAATCCATCATCATGATCGGCGAGATCGGCGGCAGTGCCGAGGAAGAGGCCGCGCAATTCATCAAGGATGAGGCCGCCAAGGGCCGCAAGAAGCCGATGGCCGGCTTCATCGCAGGCCGTACCGCGCCTCCCGGGCGCACCATGGGTCATGCCGGTGCCATTGTTTCGGGCGGTGAAGGCGATGCGGAGTCCAAGATCGAGGCCATGGAATCGGCTGGCATCAAAGTGTCGCCAAGCCCTGCCCGTTTGGGCACGACCATGGTAGAGGTTCTTAAAGGCTAGAAGAGCCCTATATCTGGCCCGAGACCGGGCCGCCGGAAAACCGACGGCCCCGGAGCAGGCAATTTCAGGACGGGGCGCGCGAGCAAAGCTCCACGCCCCCGGCAAGGACAGATCCGATGGCAGACGATGCTCGCCCAGTAGACGACCAGGCCCGCAGCGACATGAATGCTGCCATGCTCGACACTTTGTTCCTGTATGGCGGGAACGCGACTTATGTCGAACAGATGCAGGCGGCCTTTGCGCGTGATCCGAACTCCGTTCCGGAAAGCTGGCGAGACTTTTTCAGTGAGCTTGGCGATGAAGCTGGAGATGCCACGCGCAATGCGGCCGGCGCCAGCTGGAAACGTGAGACTTGGCCGGCTCAGCCAGACGAGGAGATCGCGGTTTTCGACGGCAACTGGTCGGCACTCGAACCCAAGCTTGAAGCCAAGCTCAAGGACCGCGCTTCGCCTGCCACGGATCCGGAAAGTATTGCCGGAGCGGTCAAGGATTCCATTCGTGCCCTGATGATGATCCGTGCGTATCGAATTCGCGGTCATCTAGCGGCCCAGCTTGATCCGCTCGGCATGGAGGAGATGGCCGATCATCCCGAACTCGAACCGGGCACTTACGGCTTCGGCGCAGAGGATCTTGATCGACCGATCTTCATCGATTTTGTGTTGGGTCTGGAATACGCCACCGTCCGCGAGATGCTGGAGATTCTCAGGCGCACCTATTGTTCCACAATCGGCATCCAGTTCATGCACATCTCCAATCCGGAGGAGAAAGGCTGGCTGCAGTCGCGGATTGAGGGCAAGGACAAGGGTGTGCAGTTCACCCCCGAGGGCAAGAAGGCCATTTTCGCCAAGCTGGTGGAGGCCGAAGGCTTCGAGAAATTCCTGCACAAGCGCTATCCCGGCACCAAGCGCTTCGGCCTGGATGGCGGTGAGGCGGCGGCCCCGGCGCTTGAACAGATCATCAAGCGCGGCGGCGCGCTCGGTGTGGAAGAGATCGTCATCGGCATGGCCCATCGCGGCCGTCTGAACATGCTCGCGGCCGTGATGGGCAAGCCGTATGAGAAGATCTTTCACGAATTCCAGGGTGGCTCGACCCAGGGCGCGGAGGAGTTCGGCTCCGGCGATGTGAAATACCATCTCGGCGCGTCCTCGGACCGTGAGTTCGACGGCAACAAGGTGCACCTGTCCATGAACGCCAACCCGTCTCACCTTGAGGCGGTGGACCCTGTGGTGCTTGGCAAGGCGCGCTCGAAACAGGCCATGCATGCGCGCAATGAGGGCAAGCTTGATCGCGCGCGTGTCATGCCTCTGCTGCTGCACGGCGATGCGGCGTTTGCGGGTCAGGGCGTTGTGGCGGAGTGCTTTGCCCTGTCGGGTCTGCAGGGCTACCGCACCGGCGGCACGATCCATTTCATCATCAACAATCAGATCGGCTTCACAACCAGCCCGATGTATTCGCGCTCTTCGCCCTACCCCTCAGATGTCGCGCTGATGGTGGAAGCGCCGATCTTCCATGTGAACGGCGATGACCCCGAAGCGGTGGTCTATGCCGCCAAGGTTGCGACTGAGTTCCGCCAGAAATTCGGCAAGGATGTTGTCATCGACATGTTCTGCTATCGCCGGTTCGGTCACAATGAGGGTGACGAGCCGATGTTCACCCAGCCCCTCATGTACAAGAAGATCAAGGATCATCCTTCAACGCGGAAGATCTATGCCCGGCGCCTGATCGCCGAAGGCCTCATGACGCGCGAACGGATCAACCAGGAAGTTGAGGAGTTTGATGCCTTCCTAGACCGTGAATTCGAGGCCGGCAAGAAGCTGGAGGCACAGAAGGCTGACTGGTTGGACGGCAAGTGGAAAGGCTTTCGTCTGCCCGATGATGATGACCGGCGCGGTGTTACCGGCGTTTCGGGCGAGCGCCTGCAGCGTCTCGGCAAGACATTGACGACAATTCCAGAGGGGTTCACTCCACATCGTACGCTGAAGCGCGTCATCGATGCCCGTGGAACGGCGATTTCGGAAGGCGCAAACATCGACTGGGCCACTGCCGAGCATCTCGCCTTCGGGGCCCTGGTCGATGAGGGCTACTCGGTTCGCCTGTCTGGCCAGGATTGCGGCCGCGGGACCTTCTCGCAACGTCACAGCCATATCGTCGATCAGGAAACGGGTGAGCGCTACACACCGCTCAACAATCTCGGTGAGAATCAGGCGCCTTACGAGGTGATTGATTCCCTCCTCTCGGAAGAGGCGGTGCTTGGTTATGAATATGGCTACTCACTCGCGGATCCGAATACGCTCACTCTTTGGGAGGCCCAGTTTGGCGATTTCGCCAACGGCGCCCAGGTTTTCTTCGACCAGTTCATCTCCTCGGCTGAGCGCAAATGGTTGCGTATGTCTGGCCTGGTCGTCCTCTTGCCGCATGGCTATGAAGGCCAGGGCCCAGAGCATTCTTCGGCCCGTCTCGAACGCTTTTTGCAAATGTGTGCCGAGGACAATATGCAGGTCTGCAACCTGACGACCCCGGCAAACTATTTCCATGCGCTGCGCCGCCAGATTCACCGCGAGTTCCGCAAGCCGCTGATCATCATGACCCCGAAATCGCTTCTGCGGCACAAGCTGGCGGTGTCCACGATTGCGGATATGGGGCCGGAGAGCACTTTCCACCGTGTGCTGTGGGATGATGCCGAAACCGCTGGTCGCGAAGGCCAGGTGAAACTGGTCGAGGACAAGAAGATCCGCCGCGTCGTTCTGTGTTCCGGCAAGGTGTATTACGAACTCTTCGAGGCGCGTGAGGAGCGGGGGATCGATGATATCTACATCCTTCGTGTCGAGCAGTTTTATCCAGTGCCGCGCAAGTCGCTGATGAAAGAGCTGAAGCGCTTCAAGCAGGCCGAGCTGGTCTGGTGCCAGGAAGAGCCGCGCAATATGGGCGGCTGGACCTTCATCCGCGATGAAATCGAGTGGTGCGCCAACCAGATCAAGATGGAAAAGTCGCGCCCGAAATATGCCGGCCGGCCGCCATCGGCCTCCACGGCCACCGGTCTGATGGCCAAGCATGTCGAGGAACGCAACAATCTGATCGATGCCGCGCTGGGTGAAAAACCGGTCGAGGACAGTGTCATCGGGGCCTGAGGCAGAACACTCGCCCCGACTGTGAAAACGAGGAAGAATAGAGAGCCATGACGGATATTATGGTGCCCACACTGGGCGAAAGCGTCACCGAGGCCACGGTCGGTCAGTGGCTGAAATCGCCTGGCGATGCTGTAGCCAAGGATGAAGTGCTGGTGGAGTTGGAAACCGACAAGGTGTCGGTCGAAGTGCCGGCGCCAGAAGCCGGTACGCTGTCTGAGATCGTCGCCAAGGAAGGCGATACGGTAGAGATCGGCGCCCTGTTGGCCAAGTTGGGTGAAGGCAGCGCGGCGGCTCCGGCTGGCAATGGATCGAGCGGGACCTCTGCGCCGGCGCCCGCGCCGGTCGCTGCGTCGGGTGGCACGGTCGATGTGGTGGTGCCGGACATGGGCGAAAGCGTTGCTGAAGGCTCGATCGGCAGCTTCCTGAAAAAAGCCGGCGATGCGGTGGAAAAAGACGAGATCATCGTCGAGATCGAAACCGACAAGGTGGCGCTTGAAGTGGCGGCCAGCGCGTCGGGCACCATCGCGGAATACCTTGTTGCCGAGGGTGACAGTGTCCAGCCCGGCCAGGTCATAGCGCGGATTGCCGCTGGTGCCGGCGCGGTGGCTGCGCCTGCAAGCGCGCCGCCTGCGCCCACCGCATCCACGCCCGCACCTGCCGCGAGCGGTGCAGGCACCGAGCGTCCGGTCTCTCCAGCGGTGCGCCGCGTGACCACCGAGGCGGGCGTCAATCCGGCGGATATTCCCGGCTCGGGCAAGGGCGATCGTGTCACCAAGGGGGATGCCTTGACCTATATCAATTCCGGCGCCAGCGCAGCGAAACCGGCCAGCGCCCCGGCCGCCGCCAAAGCTCCACGCGATCTCGGCCCGCGCGAGGAGCGGGTGAAGATGACCCGCCTGCGCCAGACCATTGCGCGCCGGCTCAAGGAGGCCCAGGACACCGCCGCCATGCTGACCACATTCAATGATGTGGACATGGGCGCGGTGATGGACCTGCGCAAACGCTACAAGGAAGACTTCGAGAAACGCCACGGCGTGCGCCTTGGTTTCATGGGCTTCTTCGTGAAGGCCTGCGTCAATGCGCTGAAGGAAATCCCGGCGGTGAATGCCGAGATTGACGGAACCGACATCATCTACAAGAATTTCTACGATATCGGCGTCGCGGTCGGCACGCCCAAGGGCCTGGTCGTGCCTGTGGTGCGCGATTGCGATGAGCTCTCCATTGCCGGCATCGAAGGCGGCATTGCCGAGCTCGGTCGCAAGGCGCGCGACGGGGAACTGGCCATTGCCGACATGCAGGGCGGCACCTTCACCATCTCCAATGGTGGTGTGTATGGCTCGCTGATGTCCACCCCGATCCTCAATCCCCCGCAATCGGGCGTGCTCGGTATGCACCGCATCGAACAGCGCCCGGTGGCGGTGAATGGCGAGGTGAAAATCCGCCCGATGATGTATCTCGCCCTCTCCTATGACCACCGCATCGTCGACGGCAAGGAAGCGGTCACCTTCCTGGTGCGCGTGAAGGAAAACCTGGAAGACCCCGAGCGTCTGCTGCTCGACGTTTAGGGGCTTTCAATTCCCATGGATGCCCGCGCTGGCGCATCCATGGGAGCCGCTTAAAAATCGAACACGCGTACCATCCCGTCCGTGGACAAAACGGCCACACGCCGGCTCGCGCGGGCCAGGGAAACAGAGACTTTGCGCGCTGTCTGCGCGCGTGTGTGGATCTCCGACTCCAGTGGGATTTCACGTAGCAAAGCGAAATCATCCTTGGCGAATATGGCCAGTTTGCCCGTGCGCGTATCATAATTCACGCTATAAACTGCGAAGAACTTTGCCGTTTCATCGCAGGGACGCTGCAGGCTCGCATTGCAATAATAGCCTTGTGATCGCAAAGCCCCGGGAATGGAAAAGTCGAAGCTGTGCGTCTGCGCATCCAGGCTGGGACGGAAGATCCAAACCGGTTGACCCTTGCCATAGACTTTCTGACTGAACGCGGCGTCGGTCATCGCCTCAGGCAGGGCTTCGTCTTCCAGTATCTGCCCTGTTTCAAGGTCCCAGACGGCCGCTTCATGTACTGGCACATAGCGGCCCTGTAGCGTCACGCTTGGAAATGCCGCCGCGCCAGAGCGCCGGCCAGCATATTCTGTGTCTTCATTGGAGGTCAGATCCATATGAATAACCCGATCGCGATCGACCGAGGCATCGAACATCAAGAGTGTGTCGCCATGGTCTGACAGGCGGATATCCCCTTCGCATTGGATAAGCCCTTGAAACCCTGTGGGAAAAAGAAAGGCCCGGCCTTCAAACCTGTAATCGCAATAGCCTGGAAGCGTGCCTGCCCAGCGCGCCATACTATCCAGGCCGGCCGACATGGTCGGCGCCTGCGAGGCGTCTTGCGGGCCGGAGGGCACCGGGTTGATACAGCCGGAAAGCAGAAACAAGAGACAAAATGCGGAGCGGCCAAACATGATTGAGCATACGCTCACATGGCGTTATGGACCGCAAGCCCTTCATGGGCTGCAGGCTTGGTCGGGCTGCATTTATGCCCCGCGCCCCCGCGTGGCTAACACGCTCAGGTCATGGCGGCACGCCATTCAGCACGGCCCGCGCCGCGGTGTCACACTGCCAGATCACGTCCCCTTCCCGGCTGAGCCAGCCGAGCTGGCCCAAGCCTGGCGGCGCGCCAGGGCACAGCGGTGAAGTTCGCCCTTTGCCTGCACGCGCCAGCCAAAGCGCCATGCCGCACACGGGTGTGGGGCTTCGTGGCGCGCGCCAAAGCTCAGCTCCGGTAACGGGTCGAACAGCGCGAATCCGAGCCTTTTCGGCGCGTTTGGCGCGGTTTTCGTAATCCGTCTCCGTTTCTTGCGGCACGGCCTGACCGCCTCCACCGTGACACCCGCCGCCAGCACCACCAGCATTCGCCGCGCTGCGCCCTCGGCGCGCCTGAGCTCGGCAAAGGCCCGCGCCCAAATCGGCCCCGTGAGCCAGTTCCGCCCCGCCAGGGCCGAGAGCCGCTCCAGCGTGGCGATCACAAGGCGCCAGCCGAGCTCAAGGGCAGAGTGCGTTTTCGCGTCCATGCGCTTGAGCTTGTCATGGGCGGCAACTGGGTCGGATAAGCACGCTCTCATGGTGAGCGAAGTCGAACCATGGGCAACCCGCGCCGTTCCGAGCCGCCATCCCTCGACTTCGCTCGGGATGAGTAGGGTGGCTTGAGCCTTGGCGATACCCACCTTTTCCAGACACCGGAATGTGGGTATCGGCTCCGCCCCAACCCACCCTACGCTTGCTAGATGACTCGAGGAACACCTGGGATTCGATCACTATGATCTTCGCCCAACAAGACAAGATCGAACGTCATCTCCAAATCATCGGCTATTTCAAGCATCGCTTTTTGTTTGTTTGGCGCGTACTGCGCTTCGGCACGAAGGGTCTTCATTGCGGATCGCATCATCCATAAAACTAATTTAGGGATAAACAGCTCGCCTTTAACTTGTTTTGTAAATTCCCGACTTGCGGATTCAAACCGTTCTATAGCATGTACATCTATATCTTGAGCGACATCAAGTCTCTGCAAGAGGCGGCTTAACTCATCTTTGTACCAATCAAATATTGGCGCGCTCTCTGTCATTGTACATCTCTAATCACTTGCCCAGGAATTACCCTACAATAGTAGGGCACAGGGTGGGCCAGAAGCCACTCTACAAAATAAACTTCGACAGATCCGCGTTCCCCGCGAGGCCGGCCACCATCTTCTCCACATAGGCGGCATCGATCTCGATGGTCTCGCCGGAGCGGTCTGGGGCTTCGAAACTGATTTCATCTACCAGGCGTTCGAGCACGGTTTGCAGGCGGCGGGCGCCGATATTTTCCACCGTGTCGTTCACTTTCACGGCAATGTCGGCGAGGGCGTCCACAGCGTCTTCCGTGAACGTAAGCGTCACGCCTTCCGCTTCCATCAGGGCGATGTGCTGCTTGATCAGGCTGGCTTCCGGCTCGACCAGGATGCGGCGCAGATCATCGCGGGTGAGCGCGTCGAGCTCCACGCGGATCGGCAGGCGGCCCTGGAGTTCCGGCAGCAGGTCTGACGGCTTGGCGATGTGGAAGGCGCCGGACGCGATGAAGAGGATATGGTCGGTCTTCACCACGCCGCGCTTTGTGGTGACCGATGTGCCCTCGATCAGGGGCAGCAGGTCGCGCTGCACGCCCTCGCGCGAGACATCGGCCCCGCCGCGATCCTTGCGCGCCGCAACCTTGTCGATTTCATCGAGGAAGACGATGCCGTCCTGCTCGACCGCATTTACGGCTTCGCGGATGATCTGTTCTTCGTCCAGCAGGCGGTCGGCTTCCTCGTCGAGCAGCGGCTTGTAGGCCTCGCTCACCGTGGTGCGCACCTGGCGCGTGCGCCCACCCATGGCCTTGCCGAACAGGTCGCCGAGATTGACCATGCCCATGGAGCCGCCGGCGCCGGGAATGTCCATCATCTGCATGGGGTTGGACTGGTCGGCGAGGTCGAGATCGACCGGCTTGTCATCCAGCTCGCCGGCGCGCAGTTTGCGGCGGAAGGCCTCGCGGGTTGAGGACTGGGCATCTTCGCCGACCAGGGCGTTAAGCAGGCGCTCCTCGGCGGCGTCTTCGGCGCGCTGGCTCACCTGCTCGCGCTTGGTGTCGCGGATCATGGCGATGGCGCTTTCCACCAGGTCGCGGATGATCTGTTCGACATCGCGGCCGACATAGCCGACCTCGGTGAATTTGGTGGCTTCAACTTTCAGGAAGGGCGCCTTGGCGAGCTTGGCGAGACGCCGGGAGACTTCCGTTTTGCCGACGCCGGTGGGGCCGATCATCAGGATATTTTTCGGGGTGATCTCCTGGCCGAGCTCGCCGCCGACCTGCTTGCGGCGCCAGCGGTTTCGAAGCGCGATGGCAACGGCGCGCTTGGCGCCGGACTGGCCGACAATGTGGCGGTCGAGTTCGGAAACGATTTCCCGGGGCGTGAGATCAGTCATTTTCGGTATTTGGCACGTGCTCATGCGCGCGCAAGGCCTGGCGATGCAAGTTCATCGGGGAAGATGCGCGAGAATATGCCGCCGCGTGGAAGGATGGTGAGCACCATGCGGCGCGCTGTCGACCAGCCACCGCCGATCAACACCACCGCGCTGCCGAGCACCAACAGGGTGAAAATGGTCGTGTTGACGACGCCGAGGCCCATATTGCCGATCAGGGCGGTGAGCGCGATGGCATAGGTCAAGAGGCTGGAAACGATCAGTGCGCGGCGATTGAGCGCGAGGGACAGGAGCGCAAAGCCGAGCAGGGAGACCAGCAAGAGCGAGGCCGGCATGGTCTGCGCGCTGCCGCCGAAAAAGCCCAGCGTCATGCCGCGCAGGCCGAGAATGATCTGCGGCGCGGCGGCCAGGTGCAGCCAGAAGGCATGGTCGGAGCGGCGGGTCAGGCGCTGGGGATCACCGGCATCCAGAAACACCGCGACAGTCAGGGTGATGAGCCCGATGATGAGGCTGAGCGTGCCACCAATCACCAAGCCAGTATTGCCAAAGAAAGCCACGCCGGAATAGGCGGTTACGGCCAGCGCGAGCGCCAGGACAAAGAGGCCGAAAGGCAGACGGAACCGCAGGAAGAAGGCGAGCGCACCCGCCCCGGTGGTCAGTCCGCCCAACATGCCGAGATTGCCGGCAGCATAGAAGATATCGCTGGAATTTCGGATGTCCTCAGCCGCAGCATTGCCCACAATCAGCGAGGCGGCCAACCCTGTGAGCAGGCAGAATGCCGCGCACAACACAATGGAGGGCAAAAGCAGGCGCCGGCGCAGGCAGAAATATTCGGCCAACCCCCAGGAGAGCGCCATTGCTGGCACCAGGGCCAGAGCCGCCCGCAGGGGGGTCGGCTCCTCAGGCAGGATCAGATTGGCCGAAAAGGCAACTGTGCCGGCCAACAGAAGAAGGATCCCGATGGAGAGAAAGATGTCATTGAGATTTGCGAGAAATCGCAGGGATTCCGGATCTCCGCTGGCATCGGCACCGCTGCGCCGGGTGAGAAACCGCTCAAGATCGCGCGCCGCGCTCTCACTGAGAACCCCGGCCTCGACCGCGGCGCGCAGATCGTTGCGGTCAAACATCCAGTGTTTCCACAGTGAACTGGGTGTTGGTGTAGACACAGATCGATGCAGCGATTTCCATCGCCTTGCGGCCGATGGTTTCCGCGTCTTCTTCATATTCGGTAATGGCAAGCGCGGCGGCCTGGGCGAAACTGCCACCCGAGCCGATGGCGACAACAGTGTGTTCCGGCTCAAGCACATCGCCCGTGCCGGTGATGACCAGCGTGACCTCGGCATCGGCCACGATCAACATGGCCTCGAGCTTTTGCAGGTATTTCTCCGTGCGCCAGTCCTTGGCCAGTTCCACCGCCGCGCGCATCAGCTGGCCAGGAAAGCGCTCCAGCTTTTCCTCCAGCCGCTCGAAAAGGGTGAAGGCATCCGCAGTAGCCCCGGCAAAACCCGCCAGGATCTTGCCTCCGCCCAACCGGCGTACCTTGCGGGCATTGCCCTTCATCACAGTCTGGCCCAGCGAGACCTGACCGTCTCCAATCAACACCACCTGGCCCGGCTTTCTCACCGCCAGGATCGTGGTACCATACCAAGTGTTCGGATCGCCATGATTTATCGACATACGATAAGAATGGCGTAGGTCGCGGCGGTTTTCAAGCCCTTTTGCGAGATCAGGCGCTCATGCGGGTAGCGCGTTGACGGCGGCGAGCCTCCCAACTGCGTGCGAAGTCGGCATATTCACGCCCTTCCAGAGCCTTGCTGTACACAAAACCCTGGGCGAAAGTACAGCCGCGCTCGCGCAGGAAGCGGGCCTGTTCGGGCGTTTCCACGCCCTCGGCAACTGTTTCCATGCCGATGGAATCGGCCATGGCCAGGATCATCTCGACAATTGGCTGGGAGGAGCTTTCCTGGCCCAGACTATGGACGAACTGACGGTCGATCTTGAAGACATCGAAGTGAAGTTGCGTCAGCGTTGCCAGATTGGAGTGACCTGTGCCGAAATCGTCAACAGCCAGGCGCACGCCCATGGCTTTCAGTGGATTGAACATCTCGCGGAAGGCTTTTGGATCTTCCACAGCCACCGATTCGGTGATCTCAAGTTCCAGATAGGATGGCGGAAGGCCGGTCTCGGTCAGGGCGCTTAATACCTGATTGCGAAAGCCGGGATTTCGCAGTTCCAGTGGGGATACATTCACCGCAACTGTCATGGGCAGGCCATCGCGCAACCAGTTGGCGGCTTGCTGGCACGAGGCGAAAAGGATTTGCTGGCCGATCTTTTCAATCAGCCCGGTTTCCTCGGCCACTGGGATAAAGGCTGCGGGCGAGATGAACCGCCCTTCCGGACGTTGCCAGCGCGCGAGAGCTTCGCAGCCCTGGATTCGCCCGCTGCGCAGGTCGATCTTGGGTTGGAAATAGGGCACGAACTCACCCTTTTCGATGCCTTCACGCATCTCCGTTTCCAATTGGGCGCGGCCTGTGGCCACACGGTCCAGGCGTGGGGCATAGAATCGGAATCCGCGCTTACCGTCTTCACGCACAGCCCGCAGGGCCGTCTCGGAACGGCGCAGGAGATCAGTCCGCAGGGTTCCATCCTCGGGCGCCATCACGATGCCGCCGCTGAGGCCGAGCGTGATGTCATAATTGCCCAGTTTGACTGGGGCGACAAAAGCGCTGCGAAGAGCACGGGCGACGGCTGAGGCATCGCCGCGCCCGCCAATATTGGGCAATACGAGGAAGAGATTGTCGGCCCAGATTTGCGCCAGGAAATAGCCTGAGCATTCGATCAGCCCGCGCTCTGTAAGATCATTTAGTTCCCTGCGAATTCGGGCAACGGCTTCGCGTAGCAGGGCCTCTCCCACATCACTGCCAAAGCTTTCACAGGCGCGGTCAAAGTGATCAAGATCAAGGCGATACAGCGCCAGAGGATGACCGAAGTCGGTCGTCTTCAAATGCTGGTCCAGATAGCGCGTCAGGGCCGCATAATTTGGGAGACCGTTATGGGGATTGCTGAAGGCTGTCTTGCGCAGCTCATCGGCCTCGCGGCGCACGCTGCTCATGGCGCGGCGCATCGCGATGTCCAGCTGGCGCAGCTCGGTGAAGCTGGGGGCGGTCCTTTTCGCGTCGCTCTTGACCTGTCGATTGCGCAGATC
>JALEGE010000125.1 GCA_022760335.1 Hyphomonadaceae bacterium | reverse complement strand
GCGCGCCATTCTCATAGGTCTTCTCGATCCAGCGGGCCTGGAAACTGTCATCGGAGACGCGCACGACGCTGACCACGTCCACGGTGCGAGACTTGCGGCCAACATCGGCAAAGGGATCATTGGCCGAGGCGTATTCGTTGAGCGTGGTCGCAGCGCGGTCTGTCACGAAATCATAGGCCCTCAGCCAGTTCTCGCGAACGACGACAGGGTCAACGGAAAGGCCGCGCACGCGCTCGATGAAGTTGGCCAGGTGATGGGCGATCTGCGCATCGGTCGGCGTGTAGCTTGTCGTGGCCGGAGCAATGGCTCTTGCCGCGCCGGTCTCATCGACTTCGACCACATAGGGTGTGACGGTCGATTGCATCGAGCGCCAGACGAGCGCGCCGGA
Source organism: Hyphomonadaceae bacterium (assembly GCA_022760335.1). Taxonomy (GTDB): domain Bacteria; phylum Pseudomonadota; class Alphaproteobacteria; order Caulobacterales; family Hyphomonadaceae; genus UBA5336. The sequence goes on along the minus strand of JALEGE010000125.1, from coordinate 6,583 downwards.
CGTGACGAAGCAGAGCCCGAGGCAGCCGAGCGCCATGAGCCGCCAGTTTTTCGCCTGCACGCGGGCGGAGCCTATTCTTTCGTCCCAGACTTGCCCTGCCTTCTGATAGGGCGTCTCGGGAAACGGGCTTGGGCCATAGCTTGATGATGAACGCTTGAACGCCATGGCTCAGGCCTCCTGTCTTGTTGGATTGAAGCGGGAGCCTGCGGGCCGCTGCCGCGGCGCGCCTTGCCTACAATCCATCCCCCGGATGGATTGTTTTGCCTTTGGCAAACCGGCAACGCGCTCCCATACCTGCCCCGCTTGTCTGTAAGGCGTTTCGGGGAACGGGCTTGGCCCATAGCTGGAGGAAGATCGCCTGAAAGCCATCGTCTAATCGTCCTTGTCTTTGAGAGTTGGGTTCGCGCCGGAAGCGCCGCGATCGCCGTCGCGGATCGAATGGGCGGCCATTTGGCCTGCCTGACCGACACGTTGTTGGGTCTGCATGCGCCGCGCCCAGCCGGGGCTTTGGGATGAGGATGATCCGGAGGCAGAGTTTTGCATGGACGCGGTCTCAGACCCGCCGGTCGCGCGCCAGGCCCCCTGACTGCCGCGTTGATAAGCCTCGCGCATGGACTGGGCAGGTCGGCTTGCAGCGCGGCGCATGGCGTCCCCGCCTGCGCGCGCGACACCGGCAAGGCCTGCTGCGACACCCCCCGCGCCCGATGCGCCAGAGGCGACCGATCCCAGCGTGTAGGAGGTGCGCGCCGCGCCCGCCATGCTGGCGCCGGCTTTGAAAGCGCTTGAAGCACCGCCCGCGACCGCGCCGACGGCAGCGCGGCCGCCCATCCCGGCGACATACGTCCCGGCCGCGACACCGGCCGCCGCGCCTGCAGCGGACCCTGCGCCAAGCTGCGGCGCGCCGGTAATGAGACCGCTTGCAATGCCGGGCGCAAAGATGCCCATCCAGAAGAAGACGATGGCGGCGAGCACCGTGCCCATGACCTGAGCGAGGGTCACATCATCGCCGGTGCGGAACGCGTCAGTGACAGACGAGAAGAGCGTCGAGCCGATGCCGATGATGACGGCGAGCACCATGAGTTTGATGCCCGAGGTGATGACATTGCCGAGGACGCGCTCGGCCAGGAACGTCGTCTTGTTCCAGAGCGCGAACGGCACGAGCACGAACCCGGCCAGGGTCGTCAGCTTGAACTCCAGAATGGTGATGAAGAGCTGCACGGCGAGGACGAAGAAGGCGACCATGATGATCGCCCAGGCGACGAACATCACCGCGATCATGATGAAGTTATGGAAGAACGAGATCGGCCCCAGCATGTCGCCGATCTCTTCGAGCAGCGGCTGACCGGCATCGAGACCAACACTGGCAATGAAGCCGGGACGTAAGAGATCATCGGCGGTCATCGTCCCGCCACCTGCGGTCACACCGAGTTCGGCAAAGCTGTCGAAGACGATCCCTGCGAGCAGCGAGAAGTTGCCGATGATGAAGGCGAAGAAGCCGACATAGAGCACCTTCTTGAGGAGCCCCGCGATGACGTCCGTGTTCTGGGAGAGCGCCCAGAACAGGCCCGCCAGCGTGATGTCGATGGCAATCAGCGTGGTCGACAGATAGGCGACATCGCCCGCCAGCAGGCCGAACCCGCTGTCAATGTAGGCAATGAACGTTGCCAGGAAGGTGTCGATCACGTCCATGGCGCGCTACTCTCCGAGGAAGGCCCGGGTGCGGGCGCGGCCACGTTCGGCTTCGGCGAGCTGGCGGGCACGCTCCAGCGCCTCGGCGCGGTAATGGGCGGCCATCATGGCTTCCATCTGCATGAGCTGCTCTGTCTGCAGGGCCTCGATCTGGTTGCCGGCTTGTGCGACCTGGAGATTGCCCACCGCTGACTGGCTGTCCGCGATCAGACGGTCGAGGCTTTCAGAGTCTTCGCGGGCGGAAGAGACGACTGAGGCCGTGACCTCAAGGCTTTCCCGGTACGCCGTGCGGGACTGTCGCCAACGGGCGCGGGCCTCCTCGACGAGCACCGCCCGACGGGGCGGCTCGGCGCCATAATCTTCAGGATAAGCCTCTTCGTAATCGTGCTCGATCTCCTCGACGCGATAGCCGATGCCTTCGGCATCGCGCATCAGATCATCAATGCGCCGCATACGGCGCAGGATATCATCGGCAATGGAGTCGGGTAGCGTTTCGAGATCGCGCGCCATGTTCTCCAGCATCTGGATCTCGTGGGTGAGCTGCTGGATCTGCTGGTTGATCTGCTGCAGAGCGCGGATCGCCTGAAGGATGTTTTCAGCGTGATTGGCTGGATCGTAGACAATCCCTCCGCCGAACAGCTGGGCGCTGGCTGGCGGCGCAGTGAGGGCACTCAGCGGCAGGGCCGCAATGGCGACAGACGCAAGAAGGGTCATGGGACGTTTCATGGGGACAGGCTCCTATTCGGCGGCAACGAAACTTGAGGGGCGGAATGGCGCGTGTGCGTTGGGTTCGGGCGTATGGCCCGGCCATCGATCGAGAAGCTCTGCCGCCCAGGGCAGGCCCTTCTCGATCAGCCAGCAGGCGGCGAACCCGTCGCCTTCCGTCTCGGCCCAGATGCGGTCCAAGCGGGCCTGATCTTCGGGCGTAGATGCACCGCAAACGGATAACGCGATGGGGCCGAGGCCGAGATCGAAGACGCGCGCGCCGAGGGGCGACTGATAGTAATAATCGCGCTTGGGCGTCGCCCGGCTGATCAGTTCGATCTGGCGCGCGTTGAGGCCGAAGCGCTGATAGGTCTCGCGGGACTGTAGTTCCTGCGCGCGCTCATTGGGCAGGAAAATCCGTGTGGGGCAGGACTCGACGAGCGCAGGCGCTATCGAGCTGTTCGCGATATCGGCAAGAGACTGCGTCGCGAAGACGACTGATACGTTTTTCTTGCGCAGGGTTTTGAGCCATTCGCGGATACGCGCGGCAAACATGGGGTCATCGAGGAAGAGCCAGGCTTCATCGAGGATGAGCAGCGTCGGCCGTCCATCAAACCGTGCCTCCAGCCGGTGAAAGAGGTATGTGATGACAGGCGCCGCAGTGCCCTTGGCATGCATCAGCTCTTCCATCTCGAAGCAAACGGTGTCGGCGAGCTGAAGGCTTTCTAGATCAGCGTCGAGCAAACGGCCATGCGGGCCTTCCAGCGTGAACGGATGCAGCGCCGATTTGAGCGTCTCGTCCTGCAGCATCAGGCTGAGGCCGGTCAGCGTGCGTTCCGCCTCTGGCGCGCTGCCGAGCGACTGGATCGCTTCCCAGAGCCGGGCCTTCAGATCCGGCGTCATCGTGACGCCTTCATTTGTGCAAAGACCCGCCAGCCAGTCGGCGGCAAAACTTGCACCATGTTCGGTGTCGATGTCTTTTAGCGGCTGCAGGCTCGGGGCATGGCTGCTGCCGAGATCGACATGCGCGCCGCCCATGCAAAGCGTTGCCGCGCGGGCTGAACCGCCCTTGTCGAAGATGAAGACCTGCGCCCCCTCATAGCGCTTCCATTGCAGCGCGAGCAGCGAGAGCAGCACGGACTTGCCGGCGCCGGTCGGGCCGACGACCAGCGTATGCCCGACATCGCCGATATGCAGGTTCAGGCGGAACGGTGTCGTGCCTTCCGTCTGCGCTTGGATGAGTGCAGGGGCGTTGAGGTGACGGTTGGTTTCCTCGCCCGCCCAGACCGCTGAGAGCGGCACCATATGGGCAAGGTTCAGCGTGTGCAGGATGGGCTGGCGGACATTGGCATACGGATGACCGGGCAGGCTTCCAAGCCAGGCATCGACGGCATTGAGGGTCTCGCGGATCGCGGTGAAGCCGCGCCCATTCACGATGCGCTCGGCCACGCGGATATGTTCGTCCACGGTGCGCCTGTCCGGATCAGCAACCGTGATCGTGGTTGTGACGTAGCCGTAGGACACAAGATCACTGCCAAGCTCCTGCAGGGCGGCATCGGCATCGACGGCCTTGTTGTCGGCATCATTGTCGACGAGCGCCGCCTGTTCATTGAACAGGGTCTCGCGCAGGACCGCGCCGATGGATTTGCGCTTGGCGAACCAGTGCCGGCGCTTCTTGCCGAGGACCTTTTCGGCCTCGGCCTTGTCCATGGCAATGAACCGGGTCGCCCAGCGATAGGCAAAGCCCTGCCGGTTGAGCTCATCGAGAATGCCTGGGAGCGTTGAGGCCGGAAAGCCGAGAATGGTCAGGATGCGCAGGTGCGCGTCACCAATCATCGGTTCGAGGCCGCCCGCAAAGGGTTCATCGGCGAGAATGGCGTCGAGGAAGACGGGCAGCTCTGGCGTGACGACCGGATGGCGCTTGGTCGATATGGTCGAGTGGAGATAAGTCAGCGTCTCGTCATCGGTAAGCTTTGCGATCTCGGCGAGACAGGTGGAAAGAAGATCGAAGACGCGGGCGGCATGTTGCTGGAACGTCTCCAGCCGGTGTCGCCAGGTCGAGGCGTCTTCTGTCTCAGCGCGCTGGATCAGGGCCTTCTCAGCGTGGCCCGTGGCATCAGCGGGCGGCAGCCAGAGGAGGGTCAGATAGTAGGCGCTTTCGAAGCGGGTGCCGGATTCCTCAGCTTGCAGTGCGCGCTCCTGATCGATCAGCCAACTGAGCGCGTCCGGAAACTCCGTTCCCGGATAGTCATGTACTTCATGGCGCTGCGCTTCGAAGAAGAGCGCCCAGCCAGAGCCGAACCGGCGCAGCACATTATTGACCCGCGCCATGACGGAAACGAGTTCTTCCTCGGTGGAGCTTTCGAGGTCCGGCCCGCGATATTTGAATGTGGTCTGGAAGCTGCCATCCTTGTTGAGGACGACGCCCGGCGCGACGAGACAGGCCCAGGGCAGATAATCGGCCAGCAGGACAGGGGTTTCTGCGTATTCTTTCAGGTTCAGCATGTCAGATGCTCCTTGTGCCGCGTACTCCGGCCCGCAACGGCCATGAAATCCGGATCAGACCGCGCCATGAACACCGCCGCCGAATGCCCGACCGCCCAGAGCACAAGGCCCGGTATCCAGAGCTGGAGGCCAAGGCCGATCGCGGCGGCGAGCGTGCCGATGGCGATGGCCGCTGTGCGCGGCGCGCCCGCCATCAGGATCGGCTCGGTCAGCGAGCGATGCAGCGGGATTTCATAGCCTTTGCATTCGCTAGCGCTCATGCGTTCCTCCCTCGAAACGCTCCTCGAGCGTTTCGTTTTCCTGCGGAAAACCGGTCGTCACCATCAAACAAGCGCTCCGCCGCCGAAGCTGAAGAAGGTCAGGAAGAAGCTTGTCGCGGCGAACGCGATCGACAGGCCGAACACGATCTGGATCAGCTTGCGCATGCCGCCGGAAGTTTCTCCGAACGCCAGCGTCAGGCCGGTAATCGTGATGATGATCACCGCGACGATGCGCGCGACCGGTCCCTCGATCGAAGTCAGGATCTGATCGAGCGGGCCTTCCCAGGGCATCCCGGACCCTGCCGCATGGGCGGGGCCTGAGATAAGCAATCCGAGGCCGATACAGGCTGCGACCTGAACCGTACGGTTCACAGTCTGGAGGTGGTTGTAGAGGGTCATTGGGTTTCTCCGTGTTGGACGAGGGACAAGGAACGGGAGACGAGCGGGGCGGTCTGATAGCCCTCGCCGTCAAAGCCGGTGACGCGCAGCGCCTCTTCGACGCGGCGCTGGCCGCCCGCGCGGCTCATGAACACGACCACGTCAATCGCCTCGGCGATAAGGTCGAAGGGCGCGCGGGGTGTCGCTTCCAGCGTCAGTTGTTCAAGCCGGGCCAATGCGCCGTGTGCCGAGTTCGCATGCAGCGTGGTGATCCCGCCCGGATGGCCGGTGTTCCAGGCCTTGAGAAGATCGAGCGCTTCAGCGCCGCGCACTTCGCCGACAATGATCCGGTCAGGCCGCAGGCGCAGCGTGGAGCGGACAAGGTCCTGCAGGCTGGTGCTGCCGCGATGGGTGCGAAGCTGCACGACATTGGGCGCGGCACATTTGAGCTCGCGCGTATCTTCCAGAATGACAATGCGGTCGCCGTGGAGTGACGCTTCGGCGAGCAGAGCATTGGTGAAGGTCGTCTTGCCGGAGGACGTGCCGCCCGCGATCAGGATGTTCGCATGGCTGGCGATCGCGTCTTTCAGCGCCGTAGCCAGTGCAGGCGCGAGCGCGCCCTGATCAACATAGTCGCCAAGTTCGAACGGCGTCGTCGCGGGCTTGCGGATCGAAAAGCACGGCGCCGTCGAGACAGGTGGGAGAAGCCCTTCAAACCGCTCGCCGCTGCCGGGGAGTTCGGCAGAGACGATCGGGGAAGCGCGGCCAGCGGCCTCTCCCACCCCGGAGGCGACCAGGCGGATGACGCGCTCGCGGTCGCAAGGGGCAAGTGTATGCTGCGAAATGATGACGCCGATGCCCGACTTCTCGATCCAGACCGAGCCGTCCGGATTGGCCATCACCTCGATTGTGTCGGGTGCTTCCAGCGCCTCGCGCACCACCGGGCAGAAGGCCGTGCGCCGCAAGCTTCGGCGCCGGGGTTAGGTTTAGGTATGCTGCGCATGAAGGGACAAATTCCAAGGCTCCCACGGTTCATATAAACAGAG
>JALEGE010000124.1 GCA_022760335.1 Hyphomonadaceae bacterium | reverse complement strand
TCTCCGCCGTGAATGGCTGTGGCATGTGCCTGGATTCTCATGAAGGGGTCCTGCGCAAGCACGGTATGACCAGCGAGCAGATACAGGCCTCGATCCGTATCGGTGCGGTGGTGAACGCGGTCTCGCGCGTGCTGGCAGCCGAAACTGCGGCGGCCTCCTGAGACTGCCGCGAGGTCATTGCGGGCCGTGACGCGAGGTGATCCTTGCCGGACGTAGGGAAAGCTGTGGCCGGCTCTCTATGTGAGAGGCCAAACAGGAGTCCTTCAATGTCCTATCTCATTCCAGATGATGTCCTCGCGCCTGCTTTCTTCCATGGCCGATTCGGGGGGTCTCTGCCGGCCCATCTCGGCATTGAGGTGATGGAGACCACGCGCGAGCGGTTCATCCTCGAACTGGATGTGGTCGCCCATCACATGGCGCCAAACGGCTTCATGCATGCCGGCACCGTGGTGACACTCGCCGATACCGCAGCAGGATTTTCGACGACGGCCAATCTGCGCGAAGGCCAGGGCTTCACCACGATCGAGCTGAAGAGCAATTTCTTCTCCACGGTTACGAAAGGCCGCATCCGCGCTGTGACCGCTCCCATCCATGTGGGGCGGACGACCCAGGTCTGGGATGCCACCGTGGAGGCCGTAGAAACCGGAAAAAGACTCGCGCTTTTTCGTTGCACACAGCTCGTTCTGACCTAGTCTCTAGAGCATGAACCTCCATGCGCCTGGACTGGAAGATGAGCTTGTCCGGCTGGAGCCCTTCGAGCAGGGCCATGTGGCCTATCTGAAGGACTTCGGCGCGGTGGAGGCCATGTGGGACTGGATGCCCGACATCCCCACCGGCAAGTCCGCCGACGCCTATGCCGCTCATATCTGCAGCCTGCAGAAACGCGGTACGCTGGTCGCCTTCACCATGTTCCGCCAGAGCGACAATGCCTTTGCCGGCGTTGTCGATTATGACTTTATCAGCCGCACCCATCGCCGCGTGCGTATCTCCAATTTCTGGTACACCGAAGAAGCGCGCGGGAAAGGCTTTTTCCAGGCCTCCCAATGCCTGCTCATCCGCCGCGCGCTCGACTGGGGCGCAAAGCGTGTCGGATGGATCGTACCAGCGGAGGCAAAATCTGCGGTCCGCGCAATCGAACGGCTCGGCGCCAAGCAGGAGGGCTTGTTGCGCTCCTATTATCGCTTTGCCGGCGGCGGTTGGGCCGATATGGCCCTGCATGCTATGCTGCGCGATGAAGCTGAACTGGCGCTGCATCGCATCAAGCTGGAGCGCGAGCTGGCCGAGGACAAAGGCGACTCCGCGTCTTGATTCCCTTGCCCATCTGTGCTTCTAGGCGCGCTTACATCCGCGCAAATTCAATAAGCGCGCCTTGACCAGGACAGCAGCCTTGAGCCCGTTTCATCGGCGATCCGCCAGGATCGTTCGGGGAACAAGGAGAAGAGCCTAGCGAGGCCCCCCGCCCGGCGAAGTGTCGCTCAGCGGGGCGCTTGAGCTTTGTGCGGACGTGATGAGCGCCTACCTAGTGAGACCAAGGCAGGCAAAGGAGCAAGGACGCGATGTTTGACGCGCTATCAGACCGCCTCGGCGGCATATTCGACGGACTGACCGGGCGCGGCGCCCTGTCGGAGAAGGACGTCAATGCCGCCCTGCGCGAGATCCGCGTGGCGCTGCTGGAAGCCGATGTCGCCCTGCCCGTGGTCAAGGATTTCGTCGCCAAGGTAAAGGAACGCGCGGTCGGCGAGGAAGTCATCCGTGCGGTGAAACCCGGCCAGCAGGTCATCAAGATCGTCCATGACGGGCTTGTCGAGATGCTCGGCGGGGAAGAGGCCGACACCACGCTGAAGATCGACAGCCCGCCCGCCGTCATCATGATGGCCGGCCTGCAGGGCTCGGGTAAGACCACCACATCGGGCAAGCTGGCGCTGCGCCTTGCCGGCAAGCAGAAGAAGAAAGTCCTTCTCGCCAGCCTCGACGTGCGCCGTCCGGCGGCGATGGAACAGCTCGCCATCCTGGCAGATCAGGCCGGTGAAGGCGTCACCGCGCTGCCCATCGTGAAGGGCCAGTTGCCGGCTGATATCGCCAAGCGCGCCATGCAGGCGGCCAAGCTTGGCGGGCATGATGTGCTCATCCTCGACACGGCCGGCCGGACCTCCATCGACGAGCAGATGATGAATGAGGCGGCCGAGATTGCCGCTATTGCTGACCCGTCCGAAACCCTGCTGGTGGCCGACAGCCTGACCGGTCAGGACGCGGTGGAAACCGCCCGCCGCTTCCATGAGCGCCTGCCGCTGACCGGCCTGGTGCTCACACGGATGGATGGCGACGGGCGCGGCGGCGCGGCGCTTTCCATGCGCGCGGTGACCGGCCTGCCGATCAAGTTTCTCGGCGTCAGCGAAAAACTCGACGGCATCGAGGCCTTCGAAGCCAAGCGCGTCGCGGGCCGCATTCTCGGCCAGGGCGACATTGTCTCGCTGGTTGAGAAAGCCGCGGAGAACTACGACCAGGAAAAAGCCGAGCGCATGGCGAAGAAGATGCGCAAGGGCGAGTTTGACCTGGAAGACCTGGCTGACCAGCTGCGCCAGATGCAGAAAATGGGCGGCCTTGGCGGCATTATGGGCATGCTGCCTGGCGCGAAGAAGGCCAAGGCGGCGATGGATGCCTCGGGCGTCGATGACAAGACCCTCCTGCGCCAGGAAGCCATCATCTCCTCCATGACGCGCGAGGAACGCCGCAAGCCCGCCCTCCTCAATGCCAGCCGCCGCAAGCGCATCGCCGCCGGCGCGGGCGTCACGGTGCAGGACGTCAACCGCCTGATGAAGATGCACAAGCAGATGTCCGGCATGATGAAGAAGATGGGCCGCGGCGGCATGAAAGGCCTGATGGGCGCAATGGGTGGCATGGGCGGCGGCATGCCGGGCGGAATGCCCCCCGGCGGGCTCGGCGGATTGGGCGGCCCCGGCGCCGGCGGCTCCCTCCCGGGCCTGCCCGGCGGCGGCGGACTTCCGGGGCTTCCAGGGGGGAAGAAGAAGTGAAACAGCAAATTTTACTGATAATCTCAGCGGTCACTCTGGTGGCGGCGGGATGTGCGACGACAGACCCGATCGTGCCTGTACCCAGCACGCTTCAGCAGGGCCTCGAAGACGTGGGATCAGGGCGTCCTGATTGCCATCCCTACGGTCGCCTCCATGAAGAATACATCCTGCAAGAGACATTTTGTGCTGGGTTCTACCCAGCATCACTTGCAAGTACAGGAGTTGAGGCAAACTGCCTTGTGCGCTTCAATCTGCTGCCCGGAGGGGCCAAGGAAGTCCTGGATGTGGGATGTAATGTCGGTCGGGACCCAGTGTCTGCGAATCAACTTGGGCCGCTGACAAAGCAGGATGCAGCCATAGCGGTCGAAATGTTTCGTCTGGCATCTTACCAAGCGATCCAGGCAACCACATTCACGCTCAATGGGCCTGCTGCATTACATGGCCGTGAGAATATCGTACAACCAATAGATTACTCTGTAGGACCTGATTTTTCCGGGCTTCCCACCCCCCAATTGGTCCCATTCGACCTGGACGGGTCGACGATATGACCTCCCCCACCGAACAGCTCGCTGAATTCCGCCAGAGCATCGACAATCTCGATGCCATCCTGCTGCACACGCTGGCAGAGCGGTTCAAGGTCACCCAGGCGGTCGGCCAGTTGAAGGCCACCCACGACATGCCGCCGGCGGATAAAGAGCGCGAGGCGATGCAGATCGCGCGCCTCAGATCGCTGGCCGCCACCTCCGGCCTCGACCCGGCCTTTGCCGAAAAATTCCTCAATTTCATCGTGGCCGAAGTGATCCGCCACCATGAACAGATCCGGGATGAGGCATGATCTCAGCCCACAGAATGCCGCCAATCCCTGCGCAGGCAGGGATCCATGGACCGATACCGCAACGGGAACTCCCGGCCGAAATGCTGGTCCATGGACACCTGCCTTCGCAGGTGTCTGCGGAAATGAAACAGCGCCCATGCTGCGTCGTGCTCCCCCACAAGCAACGCGCAGGCGCAGCGGCGGCGGGCTTCAGCCCGCCAACAGCCGCGAGCACACCAAAAACGAAGAC
>JALEGE010000123.1 GCA_022760335.1 Hyphomonadaceae bacterium | reverse complement strand
TAAACCCGCAGCGTGCAACAGGAATGTGCCTGAGCAGACACTCAGGACAGCCTCGGCACGCGCACCACGATCCGCGATAAAGGCAATAAGTCCAGGCGAGACCTTCTCCTGCACGGGCAGAATAAACCCGCCCGGCACAAGCAAATAGTCGAGCGGCGGACAGGATTGGAAGTCATGATCCGGCAGGCAGGTCAGCCCCTTGTCGCACCGGATCGGGCGAACCGTTTCCGCGACTGTCACCAGTTCGCCAGGCCCACCTGCATAGGCCGACCACATCGCGATCATCTCCCAGGGGCCAATCAGGTCGAGCTCTTCGAACCCGTCATACATGACAAAGCCGAACCTTTTACCGGAAAAATCAGTCATGCCTTCTAACCTCTCTCAACAAATGCACCGATCAACTCAGCAACCGAGTCTGGTGCCTCGATTGGCGGGGAATGGCCAACACCCGGCAAAATCTCAAGCGATGCGCCCGCAATGCCAGCACGTAGCACGCTCGCACGGTCTGGCCCGTTTGCCCCATCCTCTGCACCAACGACAATAAGGGTTGGACAGCGCACATAGGCAAGCAGATGCTGGATATCTGTTCGCCGGATAATTGGCGTGATCGCCCGGGCCATACGTTCCGCATCCGTCTGCTCAATCGATGCACGGGCCGCGGCACGCGTTGCTTCAAGCGACGGATCACCGAGAAAAGCGGATCCAAACAGGATTGGCATCAGAGCATCAGCGCCTGCCACGGGATCATTGGCGTGCAAACCAATCACCTGCTCATAGCGCTCCAGTTTGGCGAGACTTTCCTTCTCAGATGTCGCCCCCATGAGGATGAGAGACCGGACCCTGTCACCAAACTCTGCAGCCAGGCGCACCCCGACAACACCGCCAATCGAAACGCCAACCCAGTGCGCAGCCTGGATCGACAAATGGTCAAGCAACGCCAGACCGTCTCGTGCGAGCATGTCAACATCATGCCCGCCAAGCGGGTGCCCGCTCCGGCCCTGGCTGCGCCAATCGAAAGAGATGCAGCGGTACTTGTCTTTCAGACGCGCGATGACTTCTGCATTCATTCGGCTATTGACATCGAACAGCGCGAAAGCCTGGGTATCGGTCCAGTTGAACGGCCCGAAAGTGATGAGTGGGCCAAAATCTGTTTCATACAAAGTGCGCGTCTGGCTGGTCAGCGTGCCGTCCGGCAGCGTCATGTCAATTTCGACACTGGTCTGCGTCATGTCCTTGTAGGCACCGTCGATCATATACCGGGTCGGATCGCTCGGATCGAGTTCCAGGGCATAGATGACGGCGCGCGTGTCGGTCGAAAAGGTGACTGACCAAGCCAGGTCTTCATTGAAACCGATATTGTGGAACGGAAAGCCGTAACTGGAGCTGCCGAACACATCATAGTCCCCACCCTCGTAGCGCAGATGGAAGGCATTAAGCCGATTTTCGCCAAACCAGGGGAAGTGCGGATTACCGAACACGAAGCTGCCGTCGAAATCGGTCGCATCCTGACCAAAGGCAATGACATTGCTGCCGGCGATCGGCTCATCGCGATGATATGTCAGGTCGAGAGTGGCCTGCTCCTGAGGCGCACTTGGCGGTTGCGCTGACGCAATAGCCGGCGAGAGAACATGGGAGGTCTCGAGCAGTGCCAGCAAGCGGTAGCGATTATAAAGATCCGCCTCCGTGATTGGCAGAACCCACTCAGCACCGCGGCAAGCTTCGGGACGTTCTTCAGGCGGCGTTTGCGCGAGAAACTCATTGTATCCCGCAACAAACCCAGACGTCAGGCCGCGAACCGCCTCAGACGCGTCAGCTTCCATGGCCGCAGCAGTCGCTTCGGAATAGGTCGCCTTGAAATAGATGTCGCTCAGCGGGTTTGGCACGGGCGTGGGGGTCGGAAAACCTGCACCGGCGAAGACATCAAGCCGTACACCGTCCGCACCGAGATATTTGGACCGCTCGCCCCGCAGAGAGAGGAACAAGTCCGCAGCCATACAGAGGTTCTGCTCTGCAAAGACATAGCCATACCCACGCCCCAGACCAGCATAGTCAGGTGCGCGCATATGCGGCACGCCATACTCAGTCAGACGCACAGTCGCAGCCGGCACAGATGCCTCCGGCACGGGTGGAACAACCCCGTCAATCGTCGTCGCGCATGCGCCGAGCGCCATGGCTGTCGCCAGGCTGGCGAGGGCGGAGTGCGTTAGACGTTCAGGCATAGAGCGCTCTCCAATGAACTGTTTGACATTTGTCACAATAGGTTCTTATCGCGGTCATGAAAATAAAACTGACGCCAGTTTTATAAAAGGGGATCAAGACATGAACAGGCATTTGGTCGCAACCAGTGCGCTCACGCGACAGCGATGGCGTGGTTGGCGAGTTCGGCCATCTCGATGGCGTGACAGACTTCGACATTTTCTCCCAGGAATTCCGGCTGCAATCGAATGGCGATCAGCGTTTCGACTGGTTGCTGGGCGTGAATTATTCGCGCGATGAGCTGACAGAAAGCCGGTTCTTCCTGGCGAGGGACAATGTCTTCCTCGCAAGCGCGTTCGGCCTTTATGGTGTGACCAGCCCGTCTGAACTCGTCACACGGTTCGGCTACGATCAAACGAGTGAATCCTATGCGATCTTCGGACAGTTCGGATACGCGTTTGACGACCAATGGAGCATCGATCTGGGTCTGCGCTACACTGAGGAGTCCAAGGACTATGAGAACAGCGGATTGAATTTTCCGCTCGGCACCGGGCCGGTCTCTCCTTTTGTTGGCGTGAACGCAAACTTCCAGCTCTCCGACAGCCATGATCTTAAGGAAAACCTCTCGGTCGTGCGAGCCTGAACTGGCAGCTCACCGACGACCATGCGAACGCCAATGGCCGGATCCCCTACCGCCCCGATGATGCAAACTGGCAACTCGCGCTCTACGGCTCGAACCTGACAGATGAGTCCTATATCGTCACAGCGAACACGGACGCGCTCGGAAGCTACACAGAATTCCGCAGCACCCCGGCAACATATGGCGTGGAGCTGAGGCTGGCGTTTTAAAGTCTTCCGCTCGTCAAAAGAGCAATGCTCCCCCCAAGGGCAATGCCCCTTGGGGAAGTTTGCCATAAGGTAGGGCGCAGCCATAGCCCGTCTCGGCATGGCTGCGACCCTTAGGTTATGCAGTTTCTAGAACATGCCATTTTCGTGGGGCATAGTTTCAGGGATGGGCTGGATGACATCCCAATGTTCGACGATCATGCCATCTTCGACCCGGAAGAGATCGTAAAAAGCCATCGGCGCGCCGCCAATCTGACCCTCGCTCTGAACCAGGGCGAAATCACCTTCTGCCACGATCTTGTGGATCTTGGAGTAACCGAAGCTGATCCCCTGCTCCTGCAAGCCACCGATAAAGACACCGAGCCCTTCAAGATTGTCACCAATCTGCGGATTATGCTGCAGATAGACATCTCCAATATAGGTCGTCAGCCGGTCTGACTTTCCCTCAACCAGAATGTCAGTGACAAAGTTCTCTACAAGGCTGCGTGTTGCTTCAGTATCTGCCTGACTGGAGATTTGAGTCGGACCATCAATCATGCTGCGTCCGCTTACAGTCTCTTCCGCCCACGCCTGTGTGCCATCCCAATGCTGAACCGCAAGTCCATCTTCAAATCGGAAAATGTCGAAGACGACATTCTTCTGGCCACCAAATTCATACACTGCATGGACGGCCACCAGTTCGCCATCCTCAAGTACGCGCACGGGGGTGACACCTGTAGTACCTTCGAGCGTTTGCAGATAGCTGGTGAAACCAACCAGGCCGGCGCGACCATCCTGGGCCAGAGGATTATGCTGGATATAATCCTCTGCGACATGCGTGTTGATATACTCGATGTCACCGCCGATTAGGCCCTGCTCGATGATACCCAGTGCGATGTCCTGCTGGCTGACCTCCTCGGGCACCGACGTGCTGGTACATGCCCCCAGTATCAATGCCAAACCACCCGCCAGTGTGCCGAATAGTTGCTTCATCAATATCTCCATTGTGGCTGTGGGGTTGCCCCCGGGTTGACAACCCGCGGCCTAAACTCAATGGTTCCCTTTAGGAAGTAGGCACTTTTTAGTAACCAATATGGATTTGGAAAATCGCAATGCCCAAGACGCATCCTGGCCTCGCACCGGATCATTTCTATGACCCAAGTCTGTGCCCTGTCCGCCATGTACTCTCCCATATTGGGGATAAATGGAGCCTGCTTGTCATCACGCATCTCAAATTCGGCAGCCACCGTTTTTCGGAGCTACAGCGCGCAATAGCCGACATATCTCAACGCATGCTCACTGTTACCTTGCGGTCTCTGGAGCGAGATGGCCTTGTCGCGCGCCATGTCACTCCGTCCGTTCCGCCTCGTGTCGATTATGAACTGACGGATCTCGGCAGATCTCTGCTTCCAGCCTTGGAGAGACTGTCGGAGTGGGCGTTGGAAACACGCCCTGCGATTGAAGCCGCGCGCGAGCGTTTCGATATGCGCGGCTCATGATCTGCCGTCTTAAGGGTTACCTTGATGTGCCTTCTTGTGCCGACAGAGCAGGACGCCAACCTGCCTGAGAACAATTCGATGCGCATTCGAGGGACCAATGGCAGCTTCTTCCACTCATACCACAGCGATCTTGAATGGTGACCTGTCGCCTTTCCTGACAAGGGCCTCCGCTTTGCGCATCTGGTTGCCAGACCTGGACGCGCCTTTGGACGATGCATTTCAGTTGAAGGCGGCGCTGGCGCAGTCTGCCATCCTCTCTGCAATGCGTGCGCGCCCTTTGCAGATGCTGGCACAAACACAGACACAAACCGGTTATGTTGAGTAAAGCCTCCTGCGCCTGGATTCTGGAGCAGACCTACCCCTGGCACTGGTCATCGAACCTGCCAGTGAAGACTGTCTGGATATTCGCCTCTATTGCAGCACCTATCCCTTCAACGGCGATCACCAGATACGCCATCCATTGCGCGCGGCGACCAGATTTGCATCCATGTCTGGTTATGTCGCCTCGTATCACAGCGCACTCAGACGCGGAGATCCGGAAGCCTGTGTCGAGAGGTTTGAACCGGACGGATACGCTCGTGAACCTGCGGGAACACGTCACGAAGGACACCCAAACCTTCTACGCTTTTACCGGAAGCTCAGGAGCGAAGCCGGTGGCGTAGAACTCCACCATCTGAATGTGATCGATGACGGCGTTCGCTGCGTGCTTGAGTATAATGTTATCGCCTGGGGAGGCGCCCTCCTGCCTCCCCAAGCCGGTGTCGCTGTCTATGAGCGCGGACAATCGGGAAAACTGGCAGCAGCGCGTATCTATGATGATGTCGCACCGCCGCCAGAAATTTACGCGGAACGCGATTAGAGCGCCGGGCGAAAAAGTGGACTCCGGTTTTTCGCATGAGCCGGCGCGACCATAAAAAAACCTAGAGCATCGAACGTTTCACATATAACGCCCGATGCTCTAGGCGCTCTGCCGATCAAGGGTCAGCCAACCAGATTATCTGACAGGATGCGATCGATATTGCGCTCGGCCAATGCCGTGATGGTCAGTGCCGGATTTGTGCTGCCTGTATTGCCTGGCACCAGCGCACCATCAATGACGAAAAGACCATCATAATTGCGGACTTGTCCGACATTGTCTGTGGCCCGGTCCAGTACGACACCCCCAACAGGGTGTGCAGTTGCAGAAGCGTCAACCGGTCCTGGCTCCGCATTCCTGTGGCGGCGGAAATTAGGCCGCATGCCAAAGCTGCGTTGTTCCACGGCCTTAGCCAGACGTGGCCGGTGCCCACGCTCATTCCAGCCCGTGGCGAGGCGCTCAAAAGCTTCCGCGCCCGCAGCATTGATGGCTGTAATGCGCGGATCAGCGGCAGGCCATAGCAGGTCCACATCATTTGTTTCGGAATTGTATGTGAAACTGCCCAGTGCAGGCGCAGGCGCCATACCAATCGAATAGATCCGACCTTCTTCGGCCTCTGTTCCCCATTGCGCAAAAGCCTCAACCGAAACTGGCATGATCGAGTTTTGATAATCTTCTGCCGCCATGATGGCTGTCCCCCCCTCAAAGGGCTTTATCCGCTTGGGAAGCTCACTGATCGCGCCGAAGAAGTCGCCATTATTGCCCCAGTGAAGACCAACTTCGTCATTCAGCTTCGGAAGCGTGGCCGTTGCCTTGGCCTTCACGAGAAGCTTGGACGTGCCGATTGAACCTGCGGCAAGGAACAGCTTGGACACAACATAAGTGCGCTTGGAAACAAACGCGCCGTTTTCGTCGATCTCATCGGCTTCGACGACATAGCGCCCGTCGGGCCCCTCCGAAATCACGGTCACATTGTGCTGAGGCAGGATTGATAGGCGGCCTGTGTTTTCCGCCTGCTTCAGATAATTCCGGTCCAGCGTATTCTTAGCGCCGCTATTGTTACCGTACCAGAAATCGCCAACCACAACCGAGGGCGGCACTTTTCCGAGCAGTTCCTTGGCAACAATCCGCCAATCAAGCCCCATAGGGATACGGCGTGGATTCAAGCCCGATCGGCGAGCCATGCGCGCCCAGATACGCGGCCCATCATAGGCCGGCTGATTGAGTAGAAATTGCGGAATCGGCCGAGCGTCCAAAACCTCCAAGGCTCTTGGGAAATATCTCTGGTCCATTTCCCAATAGTCGACCGTGCGATCAAAAACGCGATCGAACAGAAACTGCGGTGGCTGATAAAGTGCGCCTGCATAGACAAGCGATCCGCCACCAACGCCTGCGCCAGCAAAGGCCGCAATCGCATTGCCAACAATCAGCTCCAGAACGCCGACATAACGGTCGATGGGTTTTGGCTCGCCAAGAATTGCAAAGTCACTCAACCAGGCGGAACGCCCGTCAGGGTCAAGCAAGCTTGAGAAGGTGTCGCCATCATCCTGAAGCGGCCAGCGTTTGCCGCGCTCCAGCATCACGACATCCTGGCCGGCCTGTGTCATGCGCAGCGCAGCAACCGCTCCGCCAAAACCTGACCCGATAACCATCGTGTCAATCGGCTCGCTGGTGGCCGCAAGCGCCCCCATGACATTTACAGAAGGCAAAGCTGTTGCTGCGCCGGCAAGGGCGGCCGTCTTGATAACGGCGCGGCGTGAAATCGATTTCGTCATGATGTCCCTCCATATGACTGTTGTAGGATCAAGTCCCACGACCGGCGTATTGGAGGGTCTGCTTCAAGTGGTCTTTCGAATAATTCCAGGTATTGTCAAAATCTCGAAAAGTTCGGATTTGGTCGACCTGTAGAAATGGGTAGCTATTCAGCCTGCTGGGGAACGAAAATGCTGGAAAGCAATGCGTTCGCGACATCTCTTGGCGCCAAGGCAGTACACGAGGGGGCAGAACTTGGTTGGGAAAGGTTCAGCGCATATGGACTGAAATACCCCCCGTGCCATGACGGCCGCGTCATCCCTGCTGTGAGCGGGCACTATTTCATCGAAGTGATGACGGGTCAGCAACGCGTTCAGATCGATTTTGATGATGGGCGTTGGATCGAAGACACCTGGGCACGTGGTGACTTCAGCGTTTTTCCCCTGGGCGATGATACATATTGGCGCTGGCCGGATGCGTTGGAGACAACCGTCTTTCTTCTGCCTGTAGGCTGGGTCAGCGAGATTTTTGGCCAGACTGTCGCGCCCGGCGCCATACTGGAAACGATACGGCGCGCCAATGATCCGGAAGTCTCTCGCCTATTCCTCATGCTCGACCATGAACTCAAGGCAGGCGGGCCGCATGGCCCCCTGTTCGCTGAAAGCCTGGTGACAGCAGCCCTTTCTGCCATCGCAAAGAAATATTCGAGGGTGCATGATCTTGATACAGCAAGCGCCATACCTGGTGGGGCCATCTCGGCTGCAATTGCCTTTTTGGAAGCGAATCTGTGCCGGCAAATCACACTGGCCGATATTGCCGCTGCTGCGGACCTGCACGAAGCCGCGCTCCTGCCCGCGTTCAAGCGCGCATTGGGGGTCACGCCCTACCAGTTTGTCGTCCAGCGCAGATTAAGCCGTGCGCGGGAATTGCTTGCCCGGTCGCGCCTGCCCCTGGCGGAGGTTGCCCTGGAAGTGGGATATGGCAACCAAAGCCACTTTTCATCCGCCTTCAAGAAGGCCTTCGGGGTTACACCGAGTGCCTATCGCCGGGCTTCACAGTAACGCTCGATGGGCCCGCGCCATCGCCATGACTTGATGCTCGGTCAGTCTTCCTCAACCACAGGAAGGCTGATGGATGGCTGAAGCTGTTCTGTGTTGTGCAGGCCCAGCGTCACCTCTTCGGACGCGACTTGTTCAAACGTATCGGCGTCTGCACCGCGGATCAGAAAGCGCAGGCTAAAGTCTTCTGGTATCTGCACTGCGATTGGGGACATCGCAACCCGGACACGCTCTGCCTGTCCCGGTTTCATTGGGCTCGCATCATCGCGCAGGAATGAATGGTCTACCCCGAATGAATGATACGTCGCATTTGAAGTGACATGCCGATCAGCCAGCCTTAACTGACCATCGGAAAGATGCACAATGTTTCCATCCGGACTTATCGCCTGCAAGTAGACAAAAAGTCCGGCGTCCGGCGCGCTGGAGGATACCAACAGATCGGCTACCGGGTTGCCGGCCAGCTCCAATGAGCTTTGCAGCGGTGCGCTCTCATATTCAAGCTGACCGTCAGGTTTCGGATCTTCCTGGCTATAAGCCACGGGCACGCCAAGCTGGGTGTGCCAGCGATTTGCCTGTCCTGTTGAAGCCTCGGGATCGACATTGAAACGGATCTCGCCAATATCGACAGGCATCTCGCCGGCTGCCAGCGTTCCATCCACCGCAAGCCACCAAGCCTGGAGCGTGCTGTCTTGCGGTGGCCACACATTGGTTTGACGCCAACGGTTCGCACCAAGCACATAGTATCGGATTACCGGGTCCAGACCGGGCGTGTCGCTGTCGCCGAACATGACAGGCGCCAAATATTCCGTGATCTGCATATACTGACTTGCCATTGAGGTCGTTGCCTCGTTGCCCGTGGTGCCCAGAACATCCCGCCCCATCGGACCACCGCCATGCGACCAAGGGCCGATCACTACACTGATTGGTGTTTCATAGGTCATGAAACGGGTCAGGACACCAATTGCTGTACCGCCATCATACCAGCTGGCGACATGCAAGGCCGGGATGCGCGCGGCATCGATCGCAGGCCAACGACTTTGTGGGCTGACATCATCAAGTGTCACGCCCTGCCCCTCGGACGTCCCGAATGGGTCTCCGGCAAAGCGCAGACCAGCAAGCATCTGAGCAACCGGCGTGTTGCCAGCATGCTCAACGACAGCGGCATCCAGTAATGCCTGAGAGGCGTCACCATCAACCGGCTTGACTCCACCGCGCCACGGCGCGCCTTCCGGACATGCGCCGGGTGCAGCAAACGCACCGCATGGATCATTGGCGTCGAGCGCAGCTGTAAAGGCAGCCCAAGCGTCGGCTATAACTGAATTTCGGATGCCGCCGGGTCGAATGGCATGGCGGTACTCTGAGAAATCTGAAAAGCGCGGCACGCTCGCCACCAGACCATCAGGCTGCGTCATGGCGACCATTTCGGCCATGTTGCCAAGATAGGATGCACCGAGTGTGGCAACCCGGCCGTTTGCCCAGTCTTGCCCGGCGGCCCATTCTATCAACTGCCTGGCATCCTCAAGTTCCTCATCAGAGAACTCGGTTGTGCGATGACCGAAAGACGCGCCGGTCCCGCGCGCATCGGCGACAATGACGGCATAGCCCTGCGACAGGAGGAATGAAATTTCAGGTCCTGGATCTTGCGACACGCCATCTGCAGGCTTCAGAGCACGCCAATACCGCGTGAACTGCATGATTGTCGGCAATTCATCCGCCTCAGGTGACGGACGCCAGATATCAACCGCGATCCGTGTCCCATCCGCCATCTCCACATATTGAGACGCCACGCTTGGCCCCGGGAGCGGCGGCGCACCCTCAGATGAACTCACACAGCCTGCGACAAGCAATACCAGAAGACTGACCCAACGCTTCATTTCAATCTCCTAATTGATGCTGCGGTCCTGGCCAGACCAGAAACCCGCGCGGACAGTCTTGCGATCGATCTTGCCCAGTCCGGTCAACGGAAGCTCTGTAACAATCTCGTACTGTTTCGGGCGTTGCGCAGCGCCGAGCCTGTCTCGGGCAAAGGCGCTCAGATCCTCAAGATCCAACGGGGCTTTCCGGGCAACAATCACTGCTGTGACGGCCTCCCCCCACTTAGAGTCCGGTGCCCCGACCACACAGCACGCCTCAACACCTGCATGCTGGACAAGGATGTCCTCAACCTCACGGGGGTAGACATTGAATCCGCCTGTAATGATCACATCCTTTTTGCGATCGACGAGATGGAAAAAGCCTTCACCGTCCTGACGGGCCATATCGCCAGTATGAAGCCAGCCATGCTTTAGCGCCTCGGTCGTGGCTGCCTCGCGTTTCCAATAGCCATCCATGACCAAGGGGCCCCGCACGCACAGCTCACCAATCTCTCCAGGAGCAACCTCTTCCCCATCATCATTTAGCAGCTGCACTCGGCTGTCACCGATCGCCACACCGCATGAGGCAAGCCGTCCAGGTTTGTCGGGCTCGTGATCGCGCCGAAACAACATTGTCACGGCATTGGGCGCTTCAGTCTGTCCATAGAGTTGAGAGAACTTCGCACCAAAGACACCGATGGCTTCCGCCAGCCTTTCAGGCGACATCGGCGCGGCGCCATAGATCAGGTTTTCAAGACTGACAAGCTTGGGCCCAACCGCTTCGGCTTGGTCGAGCAGTCGATAGAGCATGGTGGGCACGATGAAGGTCATATTGATCTTGTGCGCAGCAACAGCCTCAGAGAAATCCTCGACCGAGAAGCTGGACCGCAATACAGCCATACCTCCCTTCAGGAACACTGGCAGCAGGAACAAAAAGGCTGCATGGCTAACCGGTGTGACAACGAGAAAACGCGGGGGCGTGCTCCATTCCCACTCCGAAGCAGCGATACTCAAATTGGCCAGCAGCGAACGGTGGCGATGAACAACGCCTTTCGGACGTCCCGTGGTTCCCCCCGTATAGGCGATCAAGGCAATATCTTCAGCGCTGCCACGCGGAGTGAAATCCGGGGCTGTGCTTGCCGCGAGCGGTTCGGCAAGATCAGACCAACGGGAAGGCCCATGTGAGACGATTTTGGCAATAGGAGTTGCCTGAAGCACCTGATTGGCATGCCCCTCGTATCCAATCTCATCCACAACTAGGCAGGCAATCTCAGCATCCTTGAGAATATAAGCATGATCATCCACGGACCCGAGCGGATGTAGCGGTGTATAGCGCAATCCTGCCAGATAGGCCGCACCGATCACGACAATGGCATCGATCTTGTTTCGGCTGAGCTGAGCAAGTCCGTCACCGGGACGAAGGCCCAACTCGGCAAGCCCATTTGCGACCGCACACATACGTACCCAGAGCTGGCGATAAGTCAGCGATACAGTGCCATCACTAAGCGCGACCCTATCTCCGTTGCGCTGCATGGCGCGCGCGAAAAGCTCACCATAAGTCGCAGGTTGATGTGGTGCCGGATCCGTCATCATACGCTCCGCTTCACAATTGGCTTTCGAATGCCGCAAGCGACTGATCCAGCCGATCGACGATCTCACCCACAGCATTCTCATCAATGATGAGAGGCGGGCAGAGCATCATCCACTCGCCATAAACACCGCCAGAAAGCCTGCGCGAAAGCATCATCAGACCGTTTGATGCGCAGTGCGCCTTCAGCTTTGCCAGCGCATTCACCTCGTTTGGAAATGAGGCTTTTGTATCCTGATCTGCGACGATCTCCAGACCGAGCAAAAGACCCTTGCCTCGGATATCACCAACGCTTCGGCGCTCCTGCATGAGCGCCTTTACAGCCTGCTTCAAACGCTCGCCCTGGACGTGGGCATTCTGCACCAGATCCAGTCTCTCGACTTCTTCGAGCACAGCATTGGCGACTGCACAGGACTGCGGGTTGGCCGCATAGGTGTGGCCATGCGCAAACCCACCTTGGTCACGGATCGGCTGAAGCATTTCGGAGGAAACGAGGATGGCACCAAGCGGTGCGTATCCGCCACTGAGCCCTTTCGCCAGCGCGACGATGTCCGGACGGCAGTCAGGCCAGTGATGCGCGGCCAGGAATTTCCCTGTCCGCCCAGCTCCACTCATGACCTCATCATAGATCAGCAAAATACCATGTTCATCACAGAGCTGACGCAGACGGGTGTGATAGAAGTCAGGTGCATACGCGCCTCCGGTTGCCGTACCGCCGACTGGTTCGATAACAATCGCCAGAACCGATGATGGCCCTTCCTGGTGGACCGTCACCTCAAGCTCTTCAAAAGCCTTGCGCGCGTCTTCTTCCGGGGTCAGTCCCGACAGCGGGCGATAGGGCAAAGGCGTTCGTACCTTAGGCATCATTTTAAACATTGGCGCGAAGGGCCCTGAGAACTCAGGATCTCCTGTCACGCCAAGCATTGCCAGCGTGCTGCCATGATAGGAGGGCGCTCTGCTGATCACCTTCCACCGGCTGTCCTCGCCAGTGGCCACGGCGTGCTGGCGGGCAAACTTTACTGCCGCCTCCATCGCCTCAGAGCCACCGGACACGAAAAAGCACGCATCATATCCCATATCCGACATCGCACCGAGCCGGTTTGCGAGCCGTATATTCGCCTCGCTCTCCCAGACCCGGCCATATGCGAATGCAATCTGGTCGGCCTGGGCTTTAATCGTCTCGGTAACATGGGAATTGGCATGCCCGATATTGCTCGCAACGGCACCCGAAGAACCGTCAATGTATCTGTTTCCCTGCTTGTCCCAGAGATAATAGCCTTCTCCTCGGGCAATCTGCGGGAATGGGGAACTCCCGCTGGGTGTTATAAAGTGCTGCATACGATGCATAAGGAAGGGGCTCCCCGACATTTGCGAAAGTGGCTGACAGGCGTGAAGCCAGGATTAGAAGCGCTTGCGGACTTCAATCCCTATCGTGCGCGGGCGGGTTGCCGCGATGCGAGGGCGCCCCGGCAACTCGATCGCGAGCGGCGGCACATCTGACAAGTTGCCATTTTCGTCGAGCAGATTGCTCGCAAACAACGTGACTTCGCTTGATCCAAAAGTGGTTCCCAGCCGCAGGTTCACAATATCGTATGCATCGCGAACACGGCGGTTGGCGGAGTCATTGTTGGCGCTCTCGCTCTCTCCGATATAGGAATAGTCGACATGCACGAAGCTGGGCCAGTCGCCGATCTCGAAATCATAGTCCGCTTCAGCCGAAAAGGTCCATTCCGGCACTTGCTGTACACGCCGGCCGACCTCGATGGCATCATAGCCACCATTGTCGGTGATCACTGCGTCTGTGTAGCCGGCGCCAAAGAAAAGCGACAGCTCATCGGTTGGGTTTAACTCGACTTCCAGTTCAACACCCTGGCTCTCGGCAGCCCCGACATTGGTGGAGACAAAGAAACCACAGCTACCCAGCGGCAAGCGCTGTTGAAGATCTGACCAGTCAATATGGAATGCCGCTGCATTGATTGTCATCCGCTGACCTGGAAAACGAGTCTTGGCGCCAAGCTCATAACTCCACAGCGAGTCTGAATCATAAGTCTGCAC
>JALEGE010000122.1 GCA_022760335.1 Hyphomonadaceae bacterium | reverse complement strand
GCCCTTTGAGGCGCTTCCCGGCCAATGCCTCACGCCGCGCATGTCGTTAAGCTGGGCAAGAGTGTACCTCTCGCGTCGATTGCTATCTGTCCTCGCCGGCTCGGGCAGCCTTCCATCTTTCTCGGCGTCACGGATAGCCGCCGGCGTCCGCCCGACGAGCTCGGCCGCCTTCCCGATCGTAAAGGTAGGCTCGCGGCGCGCATCTGCCCGAGCGCTTCGTGCGGAGTCGCGCAGTTTCTCCAACACTGACGATGTTCGACTAGCCAGCGTTGCGACCGAAACCAAACGTTCGGCCTCTTCAATCTGAAGTCCGTTAGACACATGCCGTCCTTTCGCAATTGAGAGCGTGCTACACCCACTTGCGCTTTTCGGTCAAGAAATTCGGAAATTTCGAAAGTCTGGCCGCATTGTCGCACCGATTCTAGAGCCGGATCAGGCAATCCTGACTCGGTGGGGGCATGGCGAATTGCACGCGTGCAATTCTTGAGCGTCAGGGCCGCCCGCGCCGGTTTACCCAGCCCTCACAAAAGCCCTTCCAAGCAGCGATGAGCTTGGCGCCACGAAGCTTCTCCAACCGATTGCCCATGTGTTCGCGAAAGCCGCTCGCGATAAGATCGACATCCCATCCACCGCCATGCTTTCGGGCGACTTCAAGCAAATCGGCGTGCCCGAAGCGGATCGAGCCAGACGACGGGAAGGTGGACTCTGACTGCTTGATCGCAGGCGCCGCGCTGGGCGGTGCTGCTATTGCCCCCTGCCCCGCAGTTACTGTTTCGACCGAACCTGTCCGCCTCGCTTGGCGTCCCGCCGAGTGCCGGTCGAGCTCGTCTACGGTTTCGAGAACCTCGGGCGCACCTTTGGGTTCAAACCGAAACTCGAGTTCAGTGACCGTTCGTCCCTGCCGGATCTCACGCCATTCGACACGGAAGTGAGCGAGCTGGTCAATTTCAGACTTCGCCTTCTCAAGCACCTTGCGTCGAAGCTGAGCGAAGTCCGTGTAGACATCAGGCGGGATCCCGAGCGCTGCACGCAGTGCCTGCATATCTCCTCGCCAGGTTGCTTGGCGGCGATGGAGGCGAAGGGCTCCAAGCTCGTAAAGTTTGAGCGCATAATTCGAGCGGAAACCCAAGACCGCTTGCCGGTTAAGCACGGCATAGGTCTCAGAAGCCTGGATCAGCTTACGCGCATCGGGCGTGAACTCCCATTCGATCCAACCCGTCTCACCACCTTCCTCGTCAGTCTCCTCTTTAGACCGCGAGATCAGTGAGAACAGGAGAGTAGCCTTTTTTCCGCGCCAAGATTTATCATCAACGGCAAACAGGGTGCGATGGAGCTCCTGAAGCATGTCGCTGATCCGCTCGTTACCTTTGTGGCCTCGGCGTATATCGGCTTTGCGAATGCGATGAGGACGATCTTCCCATGCGTCTCCACCTGCGGTCAGGATCATGAGCGCCAACAGCCGCGATGCCGTCAGACTAAGCGACTCACCTTTGACGAATTTGATCTCAATGATGTTGCCCGGTTTGGCGAACTCGTCGCCACCCTTTGCCTTCAATGCAGCAGCAACGCGCATCGCACGTCCGGGGGAACCTTCTTCAGGCTTGTCCTCGGAAGCTTCTACTATTGGGCTATCATCAGTTTCCATGCCATAGTGCGATCAGAGCTTGATTCTGTGAAAGACTGATTGCTGCCTGACCTGACCTCATTCGTCAAGTCAGGTCAGGATGGGATTTCTTCGGGAGCCCCCAAGAGGTCAGGAATGAAGGTCTGTGAACAGGAGGCCGAATCCTAGGAGATTCCGCGAGTCGGCAAGTTTACGGACAGAGCGCTGATTAGAGGGCAATTTTGATGTTTGCGGGCGAAATCAGCCCACTGGGCAGCGTGCTGGAGGCCCATCCCCCAAGCGGTCAGGATGGCCCCAGCAGGTCAGGTGAATGCCCCCGCTCGGTCAGGGTTCAGCCCCCATCAGGTCAGCCTAACACCCCCATCTGGTCAGGAAGTTCGGCTTAGAGAACTGAATTCACGCCAGAAATTGACCTTGAATCTGAATCTCTAGAATCAAGAATCCTTCCGCTGCAAGCAGCGGCGTTTTTATAATGATGTTTCTAAGGGAGAAGGGCTAGCGCCTGCGATGCAATCGCTTCCGTGAATCACAGCGGGTGTAGTGATTCAAATTTCCGGTTGGACCCACAGCCGATATCCCTGTCACCAAGCGTCCATGAGAACAACCATTAGCCAGTCTTGGCATTGGCAGGCCATCGACCCATCACGCAATGTTGCCCGTGCCTACCATCTCTGGATCCAAACCGATCTGTTCGGTTGGACGACGGTTGAACGTCGCTGGGGGAGGATCGGCTCAAAAGGGCAGGGGGTAACCCTGAGTTTTCCTGACAGGGCCCAAGCCGAAATCATCGCCCGGCAGGTCCGTGAAAGACGCAAGAGTGCCTTCAAACGAATAGGAGTACGTTACCGCGAGGTCGAATGACTGCCTGACACGCGCATCTGAAAGGGAGGGAAGGGGGGAGGGGGGAGTGAAGCTCATGGCCCTAACAGCACTCCGACCAACTCAGGACACGATCAACCTTGTCACAGCTCTGCGCGGCACATGGCACGGCTCCTACGCTATGTGCCGATGCCCTGCTCATGACGACAGGGCGCCCTCATTATCGATCCGCCAAGGACTATCAGGGGTCCTCGTGCATTGCTTTGCCGGCTGCAATCCAAGGGACATCATGCGTGCCTTGCGGAGTGCAGATCGAGTTCAAGGCACCGAACCCCGTCCAGCTCGAAGTGTAGACTCTAGGCGACAGGCTCAGCGCCTGTGGGATAATGCGATCAACGTACATGGGACGCTCGGAGAGCGCTATCTGGTTGGCAGATGTCTGCTCCCTGAGATCCCAGACATCCGGTTCCATCCGCGGTGCCCTTTTGGCCGAAAACCAAACACTGCGTTTCATCAAGCCCTGCTTGTGGCCGTGCGTGACCGAGGCCGGCTTGTAGCGGTTCAAAGGATCATCCTGGACACTCGATCAGGCCGGCATCGCGGCAAGTTCTTGCTGGGGAGCTGCGGGCAGGGGGCATGGCAACCAACATTGTCTGATGGGGTGTTGGCAATTGCGGAAGGCTTCGAAGACGCGGCCGCCTTCACAAGTCTGACCGGCGTGACCTGCTGGGCGGCCATGGGCGCTGCTCGCTTGCCACTCCTCCATCTTCCGAAGGGGATCCATACGCTAATCATTGCCGAGGACAACGATGCACCTGGACAGAATGCTGCGCATCAAGCGAGCAAGACCTACGCCAGACCAGGCCTCCGAATTTTGCGAAGGTCTCCAAGCTGGGGCATCGACTGGGCGGACTTCAACGAACGGATGAACCGTCGGGGCAGTAGCATCGGCGAATGACGAAAGCTGGGACATTTCCGCCATTCAAGAGTGCCTAACGGAACGGCAGGTCTTATCAGCCGCCGACGTTCAATTGGCTATGCGGTCGATGGCAGTAGTGGCTAAGGCTCGACCCACTGCTCCCGCTGGCCGGTCTCGCATAATGGTCGCAGCTGACCCTCCAGGCATTCGACAATCGCAGTCGCCACGCGGCCCGAAGGG
>JALEGE010000121.1 GCA_022760335.1 Hyphomonadaceae bacterium | reverse complement strand
GGTTGTGCATCCGCCGCCGCCAGGCTGGCGGCGACCCCGCCACAACCGCCATGGCCCATGACCACGATGTGCTCAACCTCCAGCGCGGTGACGGCGAACTCCAGCGCCGCGCTGACACCATGGCGACCGTCATCATCTTCATAGGGCGGCACGAGATTGGCGACGTTGCGCACCACGAACAGCTCTCCTGGGGCGGCGTCGAAGATCTGAGCCGGCTCGGCGCGCGAATCGCAACATGCGATCAACATGACATCCGGGTTCTGGCCCTGATCCAGGGCCTCAAACCGCGCCGCATGATCCAGATAGCTCCCCATGCGAAAGCGTCTATAACCGGCCAGCAAGTCCTCGGGCGTTTTCATCTTGCCTCCTTTTTTGGAAATCTGTTGCAGAAACACCGGTTTTCTCATGGCTTCCTCTTGAAAAGGCAAGCCGAAAGCTCGAAAGACGGTACGTTCCGTGCAGGAGCGTTTCCTGCAGACCACGGTTGCATCTTTGCGAGACAGGCATGACCAAGCAGACACGCAAACAGGGCCCCAAGCGCAGCGAGGAATCGCGCGCCGCGATCCTGGAAGGCACGCGCGAGGAGCTGGCCGAAAATGGCTGGCGCAAGTTCAGCGTCGATAGCGTTGCCAAGCGCGCCCATGCCTCCAAGCAGACAATTTATCGCTGGTGGCCCTCTGTTGGCACCATGTGTGTCGATTCCGGCCTCGAACTCCTGCCGCCCCAGGGCCGTCAGGGGCGTGACCCGATTGAGCGGCTCACCGACATCTTCCTGCCGCTGGAAATCGCCTGCCGGGCCGGACATGGCCATGCCGTGCTGCGCGCCAGCCTGATCGCCGCCGCCGATGATCAGGCCGCGGGGGAATACTGGCGCAAATGGATGAATGACACGCTTCGCATGCCGTTGCGGAACCTTCTGGCCGAACTGACGGCCAAGCGGATTGTGCGCCGTGACTGGGATATCGATACCGCCATGCAGATCATGCTCGGCGGCTTCTGGCACCGGCTTGTTTTCACCCGGGCCCCGATCACTGAAGGTTATATCGAGACCCAGGCGAAACTGCTGCTGACGCTATTCGCGCCGGAATAGCCCTGATCTAAACCTTCGCCAGCCGCGTCATTCCGGCCCCTTCTGCACGCGTCGCAAAACGCACACTGGTCTCGGCCGTGTAGTCTTTTTCCGTGATGGTGGAGACTTTCACATAATCCCCGCGCACACCGGCCTTGGTCAGGGTGAGCAGGGTGAAACCATGGCCATGCGGGTCATGATACTCGACTTCGGAATTGGCATCCGCGAACATCTCACCCAGTCCGTCAACGCCGTCCATATAGCTTCCAAAGCCAGGGGACGTGATCGAGGTGCAGCCGAATTCCACGCCACGCTGCTCACCATCGACATCGATCAGCGTATTGGCCCAGGCTGTATGCGTGTCGCCGGTTACGGTCACCAGCCGGGCACCGGCCGCCTTGGCAGTCTCGTAAAGGCGCGCGCGGGCGGCGGGGAAGCCATCCCAGGCATCGAGGTTCATTGGCAGGCCCAGCTGGGAAAAGCCGACCAGCTGGTTGAGATAGACATTGTCGAGATCATCGATCTGCTGCGGCGTCAGGGTCTCGGCGAATTTCGGCGGCACGACACGCGCCATCACCACCTGATTGGCCAGCACCTGCCATTGCGTGCCTTCTGCCACACTCTCGCTGAGGCCCTCGCTCAGCCAGGCTTCCTGCTGGGCTCCCAGCATGGTGCGCTCATCGGATTGGACAGCCGCCATAGTGGCAACCGCCTTGGCGGGGACATCCATGGGCTCCAGCCCGCCCAGTTCGGTAAACCAGCTGATCTCCTCAGACCGGCCCGTCAGGCGGCTTTCCAGGCAGAACACTGTCGCCACGCTGCCGAACTGGAAACGACGATAGATCGCTTCCTTCACCCGGCCGGGCTCGGGATCGCGCACGGGCATCCACTCCAGATAGGCCTGGACCGCGTGCTGCTTGCGCGTGGTCCAGTCACCCTCATTTTCTTCCGGATTGTGGTTCTGCGCGCCGGTGCGATAGCTGTTATTGGTGCTTTCATGATCGTCCCATGTGCACAGCCAGGGCGCGATTGCATGAGCCGCCTGTAGATCCGGATCGGTCTTGTATTGCGCATGGCGGGTCCGGTAATCGTCCAGGGTGACAATCTCCGTGATCGGATCATGGCGCCGGCCCAAGGCTTCGCCAACCTGGCCACCATATCCATCCACGCCATATTCGTAGAAATAGTCGCCGAGATGCAGCACGGCATCGAGATCGTCATATTTGGAGATCTCGCGATAGGCGTTGAAATAGCCGAACGGCCAGTTCGAGCAGGACACCACCGCAAACCGCACCGGCGTGTCGCTGCCAGGCTCGGCGGTGGTTTTGGTCGTGCCAGTTGGCGATGTGACATCCCCATCCACGGTCGGCACAAGGAACTCATAGGAGTAGCGCGTCGCTGGCGCCAAGCCCTCGGCGATCACCTTGACGGTGAAATCGCGCGCCGCGCTGGTTTGCAGGCTCCCGGTCGCGACCAGCTTGTCGCCCAGTTTCACGCGGTAGACCACCGGGATTGTGCCCGTGCCGGATTTCGGCGTTACGCGTGTCCAGATTACCACGCTGTCTGACATGGGATCGCCTGAGGCCACGCCATGCTCGAAGGCGATCTCGCCGGCATAGGCTTCAGGCATCTCCAGCGGGTTGATATCCGACCCGGCATTCAGTGAGCACGCGCCCAGCCCCAGTGCGCCCCCCGCAAAGCCTAGTGCGCGCCGCCGTGTGATATCCGCCATGAATGCCTCCCGTGTTGAGAACCCTTTACCTCGTCTTATTCCTAATGCACAGCATCGCGTCAGTTACATGACATGAAGACCATTTCGCTCACCGCCCAGCCCGAAGAGGCCGGCCAACGCGCCGACCGGTTCATCGCCGCGCGGCTGGACGATGTCTCGCGCTCGCGCATCAAGGTCCTGATCAAGGAGGGCGCGCTGACCTGTGATGGCATGGCCCTCACCGATCCAAATGCCAGCGTGCTGGAGGGCGCAGAGTATCGCCTGGACGTACCCGACCCGCGCCCGGCTACGCCCGAACCACAAGACATCCCACTCGACATCCTGTTCGAGGATGATGATCTCATCCTGATCAACAAGCCCGCTGGCATGGCGGTGCACCCCGCGCCCGGCAGCTGGGATGGGACACTGGTCAATGCATTGCTCCATCATTGCAAAGGGGAACTACCGGGAATTGGCGGAGTAGAACGGCCCGGCATCGTCCACCGGCTGGACAAGGACACGACCGGGGTGATGGTCGTGGCCAAGACCGAAGCGGCCCATCGCGGCCTGTCGGACCTGTTTGCAACCCATGATATCGACCGCGCCTATCTTGCCCTCACGCGCGGTGCGCCGCGCCCGCTCTCGGGCAAGGTGGATGCACCGATTGCACGCGCGAGCGGGGACCGGAAAAAAATGGCCGTGCCGCGTAATCCTGACGCGCCGAATGCACGCCATGCGGTGACCCATTATAAAGCGCTGGAAACCTATGGCCTGCTGGACAAGGGCGCAGGCTTGCCCGCCGCGGCACTCATCGAATGCCGGCTGGAAACCGGGCGCACACATCAGATCCGCGTGCATATGAGCCATATCGGCGCGCCGCTGATCGGCGATAACACCTATGGCCGTCATCGCGGCATCAAGTCTTATGGCTCCGGCGAGGCTTTCATCCAGGCCACAAGCCTGGCACGCGGCTTCCCACGCCAGGCACTGCATGCGGCCCTGCTCGGCTTTGTCCACCCTGTGACCGGCGAGGCGCTGAGTTTCGAAGCGCCGCTGCCGGAAGATATGGTCGCACTCAAGGCTGCGCTGTCCGCAATGCCGCGCTAATTTCCGCGCCAGAACTCGCGATCGAGAACGCCGCTGCGCGAACCATCATTGGACAGGCCATAGCGACGCACCTGGCCGCAGGCATATTCGACATCCGCCCGGCAGGACTGGCGCATCAACTCCGCACCGCGATTGCGGTCCTTCCCCCCGCCCAGGCCGACATACATCATATTGCCCAGCACGCCGCAGGCGGCCGGTTCATCCAGATCGCATGCCTCGGTGTAAAGCGTGCGGGCGCGGGGATAGTCCTGATCCAGCGTGCGGCCTTCGAACAGCATGTTTGCAAGTTGCGTACATCCCGCCGAACTGCCCAGATCGCAGGCTCGCTGATAGGTTTCCGCAGCCGCATCAAAGTCCTGAACTGTGGCAATGCCACGGCGATACATGTCGCCAAGCTGGTAGCAGTCGGCCGCTCGGCCTGCGGCGCAGTCGCGGGTGAAGATCTCGAAAGCGGCGTTCAAATGCCCCAAGCGCAAAGCCGCGCCGCCATTGCGATACTGGACTGTATCTGCAGCATCAGCTTCCTGGGCCAGGGACAGATTGGCTCCCGCCACAAATACGATGCCAAGGACAAACACTGCGCGCAGGGGCGCGAGAAGGGAAGAGATTGTCATTGTTATAGTATAGCCTCAGCGAACCCAACTCGCCAGAATTGATCTGCGCCAAGTTGCTGATTATCTGCACAACTATGAGCTGAGCAACGTTTCCTATCAGGAGTTCCACATGGCGCAGACACCGCAAGCACCCATCGGCAGCGGATTTCACGCCAAATCAAGCGCCATGGAGGTGATCCAAGGCATCGATCTAAGCGGCAAATCCGCAATAGTCACGGGTGGGTATAGCGGCATCGGACTCGAGACCGTGCGCGCTCTGAGCGTTGCTGGGGCAGATATCGTTGTACCGGCGCGGCGACCCAGTGCTGCACGGAGTGCGCTGTCTGACTTGGGCGGAGAGATAAAGGTTCTGGAGATGGACCTCGCCGACCTTGCCTCTGTGAACAACTTTGCGCAGGACTACCTCGCCACCGGCAAGCCATTGCACCTGCTGATCAACAATGCCGGCATAATGACCTGCCCGGAGACCCGTATTGGGCCAGGCTGGGAAAGCCAGTTCGGCGTGAACCATTTGGGGCATTTCGCCCTGACCAATGCGCTCTTGCCAGCTCTGCGGAAAGCCGCCGCTGCGCGGGTTATCGCGCTGTCTTCCACCGCGCATATTCGCGGCGATGTCCTATGGGATGATCCCCATTTCCATAGTACTCCCTATGATAAGTGGCGCGCCTATTCTCAATCCAAGTCAGCCAACGCATTGTTTGCGCGCCATGCTGACGCGCTCTGGAAAAGCGAAGGCATTCGCGCCTTTTCTGTACATCCCGGCGGGATTTTCACGCCGCTGCAGCGTCATCTTACGACCGAAGAGATGGCCGCGATGGGATGGATGAATCCTGACGGTTCCATCCCGCCTGAAATCCAGCTCCTCTTCAAAACCCCCGAACAGGGCGCTTCGACCACAGTGTGGGCGGCCACTTCGCCGCAGCTGAACGGTATGGGCGGGGTCTATTGCGAGAATGCCGACATTGCCCAGGCCGCCGGCCCAGACAGTGCGCGCTGGGAACATGTTCGCGAATGGGTCTGCGATGAAGCCAAGGCCGCCCGTCTCTGGGAGATGAGCGAGAAAATGCTGGCTGACGCATGAGTGAACCTATCACCCTCCGCCCAGCCAGGGCCAGCGAGTGCGCCGCGCTGACAGAACTCTGCCTGCGGTCGAAGGCCCATCATGGCTATGATGCAGCCTTTATGGAGGCCTGCCGCGAGGAGCTCGCTGTCACGCCAGACCGCCTCAAGCGAGGCGGACACTGTGTTGCCGATTTGAACGGCGTCGCTGCAGGCTTTGTCCAAATTCTCTCCGATCCAGAGGAGACCTGGCTGGAAGGCCTCTTCGTGGACCCGATCCATATTGGTCGTGGGATCGGATCCCAGCTGATGAGGGCGGCGCGTCAGATTGCAATTGAGCGCGGTGCGCGCCAACTCGAAATTCATGCAGACCCGCACGCGGAAGCATTTTACCTGTCCCAGGGCGCCATGCGTGTCGGACAGGTTCCATCCGAATCCATTCCAGGCCGATACCTTCCGCAGCTGATGCTGCCCCTGTATCCTTGACGAGACGGCGGACGAGCGCCACAGCGAGCTAATGCGTAGCTTACCTGCCTTCTTCCGGCGTCTGGACAAGACTCGCGCCCGTGCGGTGCTCGTCTCGCTCCTGCTTTTTGCCCTCGTCCTTTCGATCTTCGTAATCGGCAAGTCCGGCTCTCTTTATGATATCGAAGCGGTGCGCAGCGCCATGGCAGATGTGGCAACTGGGCCATGGGGTCTTCCAGCGCTGATCCTGGTCTTTATCGTAGCCGCCTTTCTCGGTGTGCCGCAATTCGTTCTGATCGGCATTGCCGTCTTCGCTTTCGGTCCCATTCTGGGCTTTGTCTATAGCTGGGTCGCGACCTTGGTCTCGGGGACAGTGACGTTCTGGACGGGCAGATTTGTCGGTGAAAACGCAGTGCGCCGCCATGGCGGGAATTTCGCCAACCGGATGTCAGTGTTCATTGGCCGCAATGCCTTTGCCGCAAGCGCTATTGTCCGAAATGTCCCGACCGGGCCATTTCTCTTGGTGAACATGATTTTCGGCGTCACGCGCGCCAGGTTCAGTCATTATATCGCAGGCATGGCGGTTGGCGTACTGCCCAAGATTGCTCTTGTTGCCTTTGCTGGCACCTCAATCATGTCGGCTTTCGAAGGCCAGCCCCTTGTGGCAGCTGGCGCAGCCCTGCTTGCCATCGGCATTTGGCTCGCTCTGGTGTTGTTCGCAAGGTCACGCATCCGCGGAAACGAGCAGGATTTACCGCAGGAAGCTGATTCGACGGTTGACACCCACAATGAGCAGGCCAAATAATTGCGAATGAGCAATTTTCTGCCTCTTCTGGTGCTAAGCCTTATCGGCCCCTGGCTGAAGACCGTCCGGCACGTATAGGTGCCAGCGCACGGCCAGGGGATTTACGAGCTCGCTTCACAAAATCACCGAACACTGGCCGGCATCATGACAGACCCACTGCCCCAAATCCGAATTTTCGACACCACATTGCGCGACGGCGAGCAAAGCCCAGGCGCGTCCATGACCCTTCGCGAAAAGCTGGAACTCGCCGAATTGCTCGACGCGATGAATGTCGACATTATCGAAGCCGGCTTCCCTGCGGCCTCGCCGGGCGATTTCGAAGCCGTCAGCGAAGTGGCGCGCCGCTCAAAACGTGCCGTCATCTGCGGCCTCGCGCGGGCGAATGAGAAAGATATCGATGCCTGCGGCGAGGCCGTGCGACACGCAGCCCAGCATCGCATCCACACTTTCATCTCCACCAGCCCGGTGCACATGAAGCACAAGTTGAAAATGGGGCCGAATGCCGTGCTTGAAGCGGTTGGGCGCTCAGTCACCCATGCCCGGAATTATACTGATGATGTTGAATGGAGCGCAGAAGACGCCACGCGTACTGAGTTCGATTTCCTGTGCAAATGTGTCGATGCCGCCATCGCGGCTGGAGCCACCACGATCAACCTGCCAGACACGGTTGGCTATTCCCATCCGGCCGAATACGGCGCACTGATCCGGCGTGTGATGGAAACCGTCACCAATTCCGACAAGGCGGTCTTTTCGGCCCATTGCCACAACGATCTCGGCCTGGCGGTGGCCAATTCGCTGGCTGCCGTCAGCCATGGCGCACGCCAGATCGAGTGCACGATCAACGGCCTCGGCGAGCGGGCCGGCAATGCCGCGCTGGAAGAGATCGTCATGGCCATGCGCGTGCGCAGCGACACCCTGCCCTTCCAGACCGACATTGATGCCCGGCAACTGAGCCGCGCCAGCCAGATGGTCTCTCGCGTCACTGGTTTTCCAGTGCAATACAACAAGGCCATCGTTGGCAAGAATGCCTTCGCCCATGAGAGCGGCATTCATCAGGACGGCATGCTGAAGCATACCGAGACCTATGAGATCATGCGTCCAGAAGATGTCGGGGTTGCCGAGACCAGCCTGGTCATGGGCAAGCATTCCGGCCGCCATGCCTTCAAGGACCGGCTCGCCTTTCTCGGTTATGAGTTGGAGGGCGATGCCCTGAATGATGCCTTCAAGCGCTTCAAATCCCTGGCCGATGCCAAGAAAGATGTTTTCGATGATGATCTGATCGCCCTGGTGGATGAACAACTCGCCGCCGAAGGTGAGCGGTTCAAGTTGGAGAGCCTGCAGATCATCGCCGGCACGCGCGGGCCGCAAACCGCGGATATCGTGCTGGCGGTAGATGGCGTCTCCTCCATGGCCAAGGCCGAAGGCAATGGCCCGGTGGACGCCTTGTTCAAAGCCATCCGCGCCGCCATGCCGCATGAGGCCGAACTGGACCTTTTCCAGGTTCACACCGTGACCGGCGGCACCGATGCCCAGGCAGATGTGTCCATCCGTCTGAAGGGCGACGGCATCATGGCCGTGGGCCGTGCGCGCGATGTGGACACGCTGGTTGCCACCGCTCAAGCCTATCTGCATGCGCTGAACAAGCTGGAAGCGCGCCGCAAGAAGAAGAAACTCGCGGCCTGAGCGCGAGCCGAGCAGAGCCTCATGGTGAGCTCTGTGTAGGGTGCATGGAGGCCGCAGGCCGATATGCACCAAACCGGCACCAGTTCGGTGCATATCGCTTGCGCTCCATGCACCCTACGCGGCCGCACTGAGCGTGCGCCAGGCAGAGCCTCATCCCTCGACTTTGATCTGAATGAGAGCGGTTTCGGCATGCGCTCAAGGCGAGCCGCCAGGATTTCTTCTCACCCACACTTATCGAATAGCGATAAATCTCCTATATTGATATCACGCAATATGAAGGAGATTGAGAATGTGGCTGTTTCTGTTCTGGTGGTGTGTGGATGATCATCTGGCAAGCGCTTTGGAAACGCCCGGCCTTGGTGAATTGCCGATTTGGGTGCCTCTGATTCTTTCACTGGCCTTCATGACCAGTGTTTCGCACTGCAATCAGAAACGGTAGAAATCGTACGTTCCGTTCCATTTAATTCGCCGAATATGCGTCGATTTCGCGAGGAATTTGATGAATTCAGGCTGGAGCTTTAGCGTGATGTACGAATCGTACCATCATGCTGCGTGATCACACTTGCTTTAACGGCTTCTAAACGGCAAGTGTGTATACGGGCTGGGTAGAAACCCAGGCGGTGCCATTGGCTTTCAGGCCTCGGCATGCGCCAGAATGCGGCGGTGTGAGATGATCGGTAGTCTTCTTGGCATGTTGTCCACGGACATGGCCATTGACCTGGGTACAGCGAACACGCTGGTCTATGTGAAGGGTCAGGGCGTCAAGCTGGATGAACCCTCCGTCGTCGCCTACATGACCCAGGGTGGCCGCAAGATCGTTTATGCCGTCGGCGCCCAGGCCAAGGCCATGCTGGGCAAGACCCCGGAAAACATGGATGCCATCCGGCCGATGAAGGATGGCGTTATCGCCGACTTCGATGTCGCCGAGGAAATGATCAAGCACTTCATCCGCAAGGTGCACAATCGCCGCGCTTTCGTGGCACCCCTCATCATCATCTGCGTGCCAAGCTCGGCCACCAGCGTCGAGCGCCGCGCCATTCACCAGTCAGCTCTCGCCGCCGGTGCCCGCCAGGTGGAACTGATCGAGGAGCCCATGGCCGCCGCGATCGGCGCCAACCTCCCGATTGAAGAACCCGCCGGGTCCATGGTCGTCGATATCGGCGGTGGCACGTCCGAGGTCGCCGTGCTCAGCCTTGGCGGCATCGTCTATTCGCGCTCGGTGCGCGTGGGCGGTGACCGCATGGATCAGGCCATCGTCAATTATCTGCGCCGCGAGCATCAGATCCTGATCGGCGAAATGTCGGCAGAAAAGATCAAGAAGGAAATCGGCAGCGCCATGATGCCGGAAAACGGCACCGGCATGGCCGTCACCGTGCGCGGGCGCGGCACCATCGACAATGTGCCCAAGGAAGTGGAAATCAACGAGGCCATCGTCGCCCAGGCCCTGGCCGAACCGGTCAGCCAGATCGTCGATGCCGTGCGCACCGCGCTGGAGGCCATGCCTCCGGAACTGGCCGCCGACAT
Organism: Hyphomonadaceae bacterium; assembly: GCA_022760335.1. GTDB lineage: Bacteria > Pseudomonadota > Alphaproteobacteria > Caulobacterales > Hyphomonadaceae > UBA5336. Next base: position 2,804 of record JALEGE010000121.1, on the reverse strand, counting down.
TGTCGACCGCGGCATCGTGCTGACCGGCGGCGGCTCACTGCTGCGCAATCTTGATGTCTGTATCCGCGATCAGGCCAAACTGCCTGTGATGCTCGCTGACGACCCGTTGAAGTGCGTGGTCAATGGCTGTGGCAAGGTGCTTGAGAATTATCCGAAGATGAAAAACGTGCTGAGCCCGGAAGTCTGACGGTTCAGCTGTTGCCCGCGGCTGGAAAGCACGGCACCTTAGCACAAAAGACTGGGTGAAATGGGCTGGCAGAACGCGCAACAGGGACGCTGACCATGGCCTTTGGCCGTCTTTCCTCAAGCCGGAAATCCCCGCTGAAGATGCGGGCTCTGGGCATGATCATGGCCCTGGGCATCGCCGCCGTGGTGGTTCAAACCGCGCCGGGCGTGACCAGTGCGCTGATGCCGGTGCGTACCCAGGCCGGCGATCTCCTGGCCGCTAGCCCCGGCCGCGAGGAAAGCCGCGAACCCGGCCTTCTCGCGCGCATAATGGGTCATGGCGCCCGAGAGCGACGCATCCGCGAGTTGGAGGCACGGGTGCAGGAGCTGGCGCGTTATGAAGCCGCCGCCCGGTCCATGGCCGCCCGGCTGGAAGCCTATGAAAGCATGCTCTCAGCCATGGGCGAGCCCCCAGCGCGTGGGGCAACGGCCCGAGTCGTATCGGAAGTGAACGGCCCGTTTTCCGAAACCCTGCTCGCCAATGCCGGGCGCGCCCAGGGCGTGGAGCCCGATGCCATCGCCCTGAATGAAGGCGGCGTGGTCGGCCGCGTCACCCATCTTGGCGAGCGCTCCTCACGCATTTTGCTGGTAACTGATTTTAATTCGCGCATCCCAGTGATGGGCGAAAACAGCGGCGTCCGCGCCATCGTCTTTGGCGATAGTGACGGGCTTGGCACCCTGGCAGATCGCCCTGAGGAAGACCCGTTCCTGCCGGGCGAGCGCATTCTCACCAGTGGTGAGGGCGGCCTCTTCCCGCGCGGTTACATGGTCGGGGCAGCCCAGATGCGCGAGGGGCGCTGGCGGGTCGCATTTTCCATGTCCGAAACGCGCGGCGGCTTTGTTCGCTTGGTCCCGCCTCAGCGCATTCCAACGCCAGAGGAAGCACCGGCCATTCACCAGTCTGACCCTGCCAACGCAATCCCCGCGACAGAAACACCTGACGCAGAAGCCGCGATGGAAACGGGAGGAGAAGGGTGAGACACAAGCCTGGTCGCCTCCAGCGCATCGCCATGTCCTGGCGCCGAACCGGCGCAAATACACGTCTGGCCGTGGGCGCCATCCTCGTTATTGCGGGCTGGTTTGCGAGTCTTTCACCCTTCCGACTGGCCGGAATGGACTTACCCTGGCCTTTGATGATCCTGGTCGCAGCGGTCGGCTGGAGCCGCGCCGGGCTGTATATGCGCCCGGTCTTTTTACTGATTGTACTAAGCTTGTTGTTTGACATCTCCACTTCCGCACCTTTCGGAAGTTATATGCTCGTCGCGCTCAGCGCCTATGGCGTGCAGGTCATGGCGCAGAGCGCGCTGGACATGGACAATGGCGCGGTTCTGGAAACAGCCATACCTTTTTTCAGCCTGGCCACAGGCATTCTCGCCCTTTGGGGACTGGCCAGCGCGTCTTCAGGCTATGCCATAAAGATTTTGCCCATCATGATGATCGGCTTTGCCACCGCCCTGGCCTATGTGCTGACCGCCCCTGTCTTCAATCTTCGCACCCGCTACGGCGGACGCGCGGTGGGGGGCTGATAGATGGCGCGCAAGACCGGAAAGAATACGTTCAAGTCCACACGCACGGTGCGCCGCGTGATGGATCCCGAGCACCAATTCACCCGCCGCGCTCTTGTGGCTGGCGGAACGGCAAGTGCGCTCTGGCTGGGGCTGATCGGCCGGTTTTATCAATTACAGATCCTGAATGGCGATGAGTATCGACGCTTTGCCGAGGAAAACCGCATCCGGCTAGATCTTGCCCCGCCCCAGCGCGGGCAGATCCTGGACCGGTTCGGGCGTCCCCTGGCCTCCCATCGCAGCGCCGGGCGCATCTCGATTATCCGCGAGCAGGCTGGCGATGTGGAGATCGTCCTGAAATCCATCGCCAAGCTGATCGACCTGCCCGAGGAACGCCAGCAGCGTATCGTGCGCGATGCCCAGCGCCAGGCGAGCTTTTTGCCCACTCTGGTGGCCCGCGAGCTGACCTATGAGGATTTTGCCCGCATGAAGCTGCATGCGGCACAATTGCCGGGCGTGGAAGTGGAGATGGGTCTGACGCGCTCTTATCCGCGCGGCCGGGATCTCGCTCATGTGCTTGGCTATGTCGCCAAGGCCAGCCAACGCGACCTCACACGCCTCACTGACGGTATGAACGGCCCGGAAGCGGCCCAGACCAACCGTCTCTATCGCCATCCCGACATGCGCACGGGCCGTTCCGGCGTGGAATATATCTGCGACAGCTGGCTGACTGGACGGCCAGGCCAAAAGCGGGTCGTGACCAATGCCGCCGGGCGGATCATCGAACAGCTCGACAGCTCTGACCTTGCGCCGGAATCGGGCAAGGATGTCGTGCTGACAATCGATGCAGAGCTGCAACGCGCTGCGATCGAGCGCTTCGGCGAGGAATCCGGTGCGGCGGTGGTGCTCGATATCGAAACAGGGGCGATCCTGGCCCTGGTCTCCACGCCAGCCTTCGACCCAAATGACTTCGTCAACGGGATCAGCCAGGCCGACTATGACCTTCTGCGGAACAATGAGCGCGCCCCGCTCTATCACAAGGCGTTTGACGGGCTCTACCCGCCCGGCTCAACC
>JALEGE010000120.1 GCA_022760335.1 Hyphomonadaceae bacterium | reverse complement strand
CGCAGCGCTCCAGCACCTTGCCAGGCTCGGTCTGGCCATCCTGCTCGCCGCAATTCCAGACCTCCGCGCCTTCGGCCGCCAGCCAGGGGGCCGTGATCCCAGCCGTGGCAACCACCACCCGGCCCAATGTGTGCGAGCGCACAAGACGGCTATCGGTGGGTGTGCGCCCGCCGGAATCCATCACGATCCGCACGGGCTGGATTGCCGGCAGGGGTACAGTGCGCGCGGTCAGAAGCGGATCATCGGCAACCACGGTCCCAACCCCGACCAGTACCGCATCATGCGCCGCGCGCAGTTGGTGGCTTCGCGCACGTGCATTCGATCCGGTGATCCACTGACTGGTGCCATCGGCCAATGCGATGCGGCCATCCAGCGAGGTGGCAATCTTCAGCGTGACCGACACCGCACTCATTCACCTCCCTCCAGATCGGGCTCGAACTTGGCGCCTTCGATGAACTGGGCGAAATCCGTCGGGTCGTTGAAATCCTTGTACACGCTGGCATAGCGCACATACCCGACCGGATCGATGCCGCGCAGGGCGACCATCACCATATCGCCGATCTCGGAGGATTTGATCTCGGTCTCCCCGCCACTTTCCAGCTGTCGGACAATCCCGGACACCAGTTGCTCCATCTGCTCTTCCGTCACCGGGCGTTTGCGCAGGGCCGTCTTGATCGAACGGATGACTTTTTCGCGATCGAAAATCGTTCGCTTACCATCGCGCTTAACGACGAACAGCTCGCGCAACTGCACGCGCTCAAAGGTCGTGAACCGGCCACCACACCGCTCACAGGCACGCCGGCGGCGCACAGCGGTATTGTCTTCGGCGGGACGGGAATCCTTGACCGATGAGTTTTCAGACCCGCAGAACGGACAGCGCAAGGATCAGGCCCCCAGTCCACTGTAAATCGGGAATCGCGCCGTCAGCTCCAGCACTTCCGCACGCACCTTGTCTTCAACAGCAGTGGTATCCTCACCACTGGCCAGGGCCTCCACCACTTCGCCGATCCAGGCGCCGATCTGGGAAAACTCGGCCTCCCCGAAGCCACGTGTGGTCCCCGCGGGCGAGCCGACGCGGATGCCGCTGGTCACCGCCGGAGGTTCGGGATCGAATGGGATGCCATTCTTGTTGCAGGTGATAAAGGCGCGCTCAAGCGCCTGCTCGGTGGCATTGCCCTTCACCCCCTTGGGACGCAGATCGATCAGCGCAACATGGGTGTCCGTACCCCCTGAAACGACATCGAGGCCGGCCTTCTGGCAGGCCTCAGCCATGGCATTGGCATTGGCAACGACCTGTGCGGCATAGGCCTTGAACTCAGGGCGCAGCGCCTCCCCAAAGGCCACCGCCTTGGCGGCAATGACATGCATCAGCGGGCCGCCTTGAATGCCGGGGAAGACCGCCGAATTGACCTTCTTGGCAATTACCTCGTCATTTGTCACCACCATGCCCCCGCGCGGGCCGCGCAGGGTCTTGTGCGTGGTGGTGGTGGCGACATGGGCATGGTCGAGCGGATTGGGATGCTGGCCACCGGCGACGAGGCCGGCAAAGTGGGCCATGTCAACCATGAAATAGGCGCCGACCTCATCGGCAATCTCGCGGAATGCCTTGAAGTCGATCCGGCGCGGATAGGCCGAGCCGCCGGCAATGATCAGCTTGGGTTGATGCTCCTTGGCCAGCGCGGCGACCTCATCGAAATCGATCATGTCATCTTGCTGGCGCACGCCATACTGAATGGCGTTGAACCATTTGCCCGACTGGTTGGGCCGCGCGCCATGGGTCAGGTGCCCGCCGGCCGCGAGGCTCATGCCGAGAATGGTGTCACCCGGCTTGATCAGCGCCTGGAAGACGGCCTGGTTGGCCTGGCTGCCGGAATTGGGCTGGACATTGGCAAAGCCGCAATTGAACAGCGCCTTGGCCCGCTCGATTGCCAAATTCTCGGCCAGGTCGACATATTCGCAGCCGCCATAATAGCGCCGGCCCGGATAGCCTTCGGCATACTTGTTGGTCAAAAGCGTGCCCTGCGCCTCCAGCACAGCCTTGCTGACGATGTTTTCCGAGGCGATCAGCTCGATTTGCTGCTGCTGGCGCGTCTGCTCTTTGCCGACTGCCGCAAACAGCTCTGGGTCACGATCTTCCAGCGTCTCGGTAAAGAAGCCGGCGGATGTTGGGGAATCGGAAAACGCCGTATCTGCCATCGTGGAATCACTCCTTGTCTGGATGTGCATTTAGAGCCATGCAGACCTTGTCGCAAGCAAGCGTGGCTGATCCAGCCCCGCTGGGATCTGGCGGCAGATTCAGCACACGAGTCCATCAGAGCACCACCGGGCATGGAAATGTGCGAATACTTTACGAAAATCGCAATCAAGTGTTGTATTGCCGACGTGCGCACACCATTGAATACATCACACAGCGTAGATTTTTGAGAATACACGGTTGACAGAGAGAAGTTTGTTTGGTCTTCGCGATTTCGTCTGAAAAGGTTCTCAGAGATAAATGCAGTGGCAAGAGGATATTCCCATGGATGATGAGCAGAACATTCTAAGTGATGAAGCAATGCTGGACCTCACCAGTGATATTGTTTCCGCGTTCGTCTCAAACAATCCTCTCCCCGCCACTGCTCTGCCAGATCTGATCCGTTCCGTGCACGAAACTCTTGCTGACCTTAATGCCGCCGAGCCCGTCGCCCCGCCGCGCCCGGATCCTGCAGTGGCGATCAGCAAATCAATCACACCTGACTATCTTATCTGTCTGGAAGACGGTCGAAAGTTGAAAATGCTCAAGCGTTATCTGCGTTCACGCTACGATATGACGCCCGATGAGTATCGCAGCCGCTGGAATCTGCCGAGCGACTACCCCATGGTCGCGCCGAACTATGCCAAAAAGCGCAGCGAATTTGCCAAGGAAATCGGCTTGGGCCGCAAAGCTGGCGCGAAAACCTAGAGAGCAGATCTAATACGCTGTCGGATCAATCGCATCCAAGGCGCTGACGCATGATTTTGCGCCTGGAAAGGCCTGGGCGTTGGCGCCTGCAACAAGCGGCGCTGCGATCACCTGCATTCCGGCCTTCACGCCTGCGGCACATCCTGAAGCCGTGTCATCCACCACGAGGCAAGCTGCAGGTGAAGCCGCCAGACGGCTCGCGGCTTCGAGATAGAGATCTGGCTCCGGTTTGCCGCGGGATACATCCGAACGACCGACCATCACGGATACCTGAGACGCCCGCTGCAAGCCCAACAGACTGAGACACGCCATGGCCGCATCGGCATGATCGTCACTGCATACGGCGATCTTCTGTCCCGCGCTGGCTGCCGCCTCGACGAGATCTGCAGCCCCCTCGCGCAACACCACTTGCCCACCGCGCACAGCCTCCCGGAAAGCTTTCAAATGCGCCGTCTCGATTCGGTCGAGCAGGTCGGTATTGTCAGCTTCTCCACCCGGCCAGCCAAAGCGTGAGAAATAGGCCGCACACTGGGCGCGCATGCCGGCAGTCTGCACCAATCGGGCAAACATGGCCTCATCCCAGCGCAACTCCAGCCCAGCCGCCTCGAATGCGGCATTTGCCGCCCCCAGATGGGCCGGCTCGGTAATCGCCAGCACGCCATCACAATCGAGAATCAAGGCATCAGCCATCGGCAGAACTCCACACAATCATTCGCAGGTAAGGCGATGTCTGTGGTCTGTGTTGCGCGGTTTCGCAAGTGATGGGTGTGAGATCGGATCAATCCGCCCTGGAATAGGCGCGCTGGCGCAGGGCTGCCAGCTTCTCTGCCGTGGGCATGGCGACAGGCTGGTCGGATACAGGCTGGGGCTCTGACGGCTCATCCCCCAGAGCTCGGTGAATGATTTCAAGCCATTTCGAACTGGCGGAAGCGGGGGGCACTGGTGTTTCCGGGGTAGAAACGGTTTGCTGCGCACTCTGCGTGTCCGCACCCTGCTGCGTTGAGCCAGGCTCTGCGATGGGCGCCTCGCCTTCATCGGGCGCTTCACTGCTGGATGTATCGCTCTCGGCACTGCCGCTCTGCCCAAGGCTTTCCGCGATCTCAGACCAGATATTTGGCGGTGCATCTCCCTCGCCGTCGGCCTCGCCAGCCTCGACAGGTCCATCCCCCTGCCCGGTTTCGGCAGACGTCTCCGCGCCATCCCTCTCACCCGGTGATGCTTCACTGCCATCGGAAGCCTCGGCACCGCCACCCCCGGCATCCTCAATGCCATGACCCTCTGCCCCCCCGGACGGATCACCCCCTTCAGATCCGCCGGGCGCTGCCTCACCATCTGGTTGGTCTACAGCCGAGTCGGACGCTCCGGCCCCCACAGAGGCGCTGTCAGCCTCCGGCATCGCAGCCGGTTGCGTATCTGTGTCGGCCTGGCCATCTGCCTGTGTTGAACCAGCTTGTCCGCTTGGGGCATCTCCGCCCAGGCCCTGCATCTGGCGCAGGATCTCGGCGGCGGACATGTTGCTGCCACCGCCCATACTCGGCCCGGCGCCAATACCGCCACCACCGCCTCCTGACATGTCAGAGCCACCGCCTTGACCGGCCCCCGCCATGGTGCCCGATCCCGATTGCCCTGCCCCCTGACCGCTCTGGCCATTCTGACCGCCCTGACCGGCGGATTTGATATCGTTGACAATCTGCGCCCAGGCCGCCTCTTCCTCAGCCCTCAGCTGGGGATCGGACTGGGCTGCTGCGCTCGGCTCGTAACTCATATCGGTGGCTTCGGGATTGTTGAGATCGACCTCGGCGATCACGCGCGCGTGCATGCGGTTGAGGTGGCGCTGTGACTCCTCAGGCAGCCGGTCAATGTCGCGCATCGGCGGCACATTCGTGCCCATGCCCGTGTTTTGCGGATTGGAGATGGGATCAAACGGATCGTCGTCATCCTTGCGCTGGGATTTGCGCCAGTCTTCCTCTGACTGATCGGTCTGGGTTGTGTCGGGCGATGCAGGCGGGTCTTCCTGCGCAAAGGCAGGCACGGCCTGAGCGGCGAAAAAGGCGAGGATCGCCCCGTAGAAGACACGCGCTGTCATGCTCCCACACTGCCTGCGCGTGCCTGACTGGCAGCTGAACGGGGCGTTTTACATCGCGCTGGGTGCATGCGCGCAAACAATCAGGCTTGTATTGTCAAGATGTTCTACCTGGCCCGCGCGTGCGGCTTGCAACAAGCCTTCGGCCTGTTTCTCTGGCGGCGCAGGGGTTCCCAAAACTGATGAAACTCTCTCATGCGGCGCGGCAACAAGGCCATCACTGGCCAGAACGAGACAACCCTCACGGGGCAGTTCGATCGGCTCTTCGGGCGCATCCACCAGAGCCACAGGCGCACCTGTGAGGGCCGAGCGCAATTGGTGCCGGCGCGGATCGTGGGCGGCCTGTTCGCGCGTCAGCGATCCCTCGCGGACCAGCGCATCCACCAGAGGCGCCATGGAATGATCCTCGTTCAGGCGTTTCAACCGCCAGGCCTCGGCCTGCAAGAGCAGGCTGTCACCGACTGACAGATACCAGGCCCGCCCAGGCGCCAGCGCCACCAGCAACAGCGTACAGCCCATATCCCGCAGCGCGGACGTTCCCTCATGCCTGGCTTCAGCAATTGCCTGATTGGCGCGGGCCAGGCCGGCATGCAGGCGCATATGAACCCGGCCTTCAGCGGCGCGAAATCCGGCAACGGCCCCCTCCACGGCCAGTTGCGCAGCCAATGCGCCACCAGCATGCCCCCCCATGCCATCAGCCAGCGCCAGGATCAGGCCAGTCTGGCCCTCAAGCTCAATCTCTGCGCCGGCAAAATCATCCTGCTGCTCGGCCCGATCACCCAGGATCTGCGCCCCGGCGCACTGCCAGCCATCACAGGAAAGGGAAAGCGTCTTCGTCATGGCCGGTCAGGACTCGATCTCACGGACGACACGAAAGCCGGTGAAATCATTGCTGTCGCCGCGCCGCTGCATCAGCCGCGCAGTGTAGCGCAGATCCTTCGGCCCGGAGAACCAGGAGCCGCCGCGCACCGCCCGCTGGCCGCACGAGCCGCGCAGGTCGGCCGAGCCATCGCCCGGCGCATCGCGCAGGTTCAGCGTGTTACAGTCCAGCGTCCATTCCGCGACATTGCCGATCATGTCGCGCAGGCCGAAGCCGTTTTCCAGCAGGGAGCCTGCGGGCAGTGTGCGGTCGGGCGCGGGATCGCCGCAGGCGGAATTGGCCCATGGAAGGCCGCTCTCACTGCCCGCCCCATTCGCAAAGGCGCACATGGCCGTGGGCGAGCCGCCCGCATGCGTGCCCGTCTCCCCGCCCCGCGCGGCATATTCCCACTGGGCCTCGCTCGGCAGGCTGTAGGCATGGCCCGTCTTCTGGCTCAGCCAGGCGGTGTAGGCCTGGGCATCATTCCAGCTGACATTGATCACCGGGCGCCGGCCACGGCCCCAGCCATTGTCGCTGGCCACCGCTGAACATGCGCCCGCATCGACACAGATCTGCCAATCATTGAACGTCACTTCGGTGACAGACATGGCGAAGAGGCCGCCAAACGTAACCGGGCGCTGGGGCCCCTCGGCCGGGCTGGCTTCGCTGTCGCTCGCCGGCGCGCCGAGATTAGCCGTGCCCGCCGGCAGTGAGACCATGGTCGGACAATCGGGGCAGTCGCGGAATTCCCGGCCTGGCGTGGGCCGCAAAGCCTCGATCGCGGCGGCCGCGCGCATGACAAATGCACCCTGCGGGAAGCTGGCGATATAGCGCTCATAGCCCTCAACAGTGTTCATGGATTCGGCCTGCTGGAAGGCCGCGCGGTCTGCCGCAATGGCCTGCAGGGCCTCGCGCCGCGCGCGGGCATCCCTGGCATGGGCACCGCTGGGATGAGTGGTGAGATACTCGGTGTAGGAGGCCACGGTGTCGGCGCTGGCAGCCCGGTCCCAGTCGGCGGCTTCGCGGGCCGCGCGCTCGGCCGCATCAGCGGCGGCGGCTTCTTCGGCCCGGCGAATGGCATCGGCGCGCTCTTGCGCCTGTCCGGCATGGCGGCCTTCCGGAAAGGCTTCAAGATAATCCTCATAGCCGGCCAGCGTGTTGCGCTGTTCGGCTTCGGCCCAGGCCGCGTGGTCATAGCGGTCGACCTCGGCCTGAGCAGCTTCGGCATATCGGCCATTGGGGAAGGCATCGAGATAGGCGCGATAGCCGGCCAGGGTGTCGGCTTCCAGCGCGCGCACCCAGGCCTCGTCATCGGCGCTGCGCGTCGGCGGGGCATCCGGTTCCGACGGCCCATCAGCCACCACAGGCTTTTCTCCCGCTCCACCGGACAGCGAGGTCATGGCGAGCCAGCCGCCCGCGCCGACAATTAGGGCTAGCAACAGGCCGGCGGTAAGATAACGTCCCCAGGGCGTGCGCTCAGGCTCAGGCAGATAGGTGTCATGACGCGGGCGCTGGGCCGAACTCGGCCGCGCGGGTACAGGGCTGGTTTCAACGCCGGCTCTGGCGCTCATCGCAGCTGCTTTCGGAACCTGCCCCAGGAACAGGGCGCGCCAATCGGTCACCCGCGCCGGCCGCTCGCCCATGCGCAGCTTCAGTCCCGCCATCACGGCATTCAGAAAGGCTGGGCCATGTTCGCGCCGCAGCCCCTCGTCTGCAGCAAGATCACGGATTGGATCCGCCGCGCCATTTATCTGCGCGAACTGCCGGGCCGAGGCATCGGGTGGCGCTTCTCCCGTGACAGCATGATAGAGCGTTGCGGCCAGGCCATAGATATCGGTGCGCGCGCCGATCTCGCCATGGCCAGCGAGCTGTTCCGGGGCGCGGTAATGCTCTGTGCCGACGCGCGTATGCATCTGCGTCGCCGCATCAATGATGGATTTCGCCGCGCCGAAATCGATCAGCACGGGCATGCCATCTGTATCACTCAGCACGATATTGGCCGGCTTGATGTCGCGGTGGTGCAGGCGCTGGGCCTCCAGCACGGAAAGTGCCTCCAGCAGCCGGGCGGCAATCGGCTCCAATTGGGCGCGCGGCATAGGGCCCGTTGCCGCGATCCGGTCTGCCAGGGTTTCCGCGCCGAGATAGGGCATCTCGAACCAGGCCGAACCAAAAGCGCGGCGCGGCGCGGAGACCTGCGGCAGAGCCGGATGCGGGCTCTGCTCGGCCAGTTTGGCGAGCTGGCGTGCCTCCTGCTCGAAGTCCGTAAGCGCATGCTGGAAAGCGCTGGCCGCATCTGGCGAGACGGGCAGGACATCTTCGCCCCGCCGCACGACCAGCCCCGCCGGGACGCATTCCTTGATCACCCGCGCTTCGCCATCGGCCCTGCGCGCCAGATAAGTGACTGCGAAGCCGCCCTGGCCGAGCACGCGCTCGATCTCCAGCTCTCCGAGCCGGGTTCCCGGCGGCAGGGCCAGGGCATGCGTGGCGGCAGGCTCACTCATCGCGTGCGCGAATCCCCGAGTTGAAGGATAAGATGGTCGAGACAGTATTGCCCGGCCGCGTTCAGAGCACGCTCTTCCTTGGCCTGCACCACCGATTGCAGCAGCACCAGAACAGACGACATGATCAGCGCGAGCAGCGTGGTTGTGAAAGCCACACCGAGACGCGAAGTGACCTGATAGAGGAAATCCTCACTCTCGGCATTGGCCGGCACGCCAGCATATTGCAGCGCGAACATGATGCCCATCACCGTACCGATAAAGCCGAGCGAGGGGATCAGCCAGGAAATATAGCGCAGCATGGAATAGCGCAGATCGATCTCGTGCATGTAAAGCTCCAGCGAGGCGTTCATCACGCTGGCGGCCTGATCTTCCTTTTTGTTTAACTGATACTGGTCAATCGTGCGGATGATCATGCGCGGCAGGAAACAGTCCTTGCCGAATTTGCGCAGCGCCACGCCTTCACGGATACGCGACAGCATCTCGCTGGTCAGCAGTGCGTCATCATCGGGCAGATAGCCCCGGCGCAACTGGCCCTCTTCCTCGCTGGCGGAATTCCAGCGCAAGGCGATCTCGCCAAAGCCAACCATCAGCGCGACCCACATGAAGTTCTGGATCGTGAAGGGCCAGAAACTGGCATCGGCATCGAGCAGGATTTCCTGCACCGGCGGGGGCGTCGTCACACGCAAAATTCCGATCAGGATCACCGCCGCCACCAGGGCGATGGCCAGCACGATGAAGCGCCTGAAGAAACCGCTATTGCGCTTCATGGGTCTACTCCCCTTCCTCGATTTCGCCTGTGTATGGATTACGGCGCGGATTTTTGAAACGCTGCAAGTCGGACTCCGCAGAAGGGACCCCGCCCTTCGCCCCGCCGAGCGGTGCGTCACTATATCGGCTGAGCAGATCTTCCACGGTGACAGTCAGTGAGCCGAACCGGACCCTGTCACGTGGACTGACCAGGGTTTCAGAAACTGGCTGCCAGTCTCCGTCCTGCTCATGAAAGGTGCCATTGGTGGAACCTTCATCGTGCAGCACAAGGCCGTTTGCGGTCTCCTCCAGCCGGGCATGCAGGCGCGAGACAGACCCGTCGGGCAGAGTAATATCGCACTCGGATGTGCGCCCAATCGACCAGCTCTGCCAGGCCGTGCGCGGTGCACGGGCGGGTGGAGCCGTATCCATCACCGCCTTACCCGGCCGGCGCGCGGCGCGCACGCCATATCCCGCCGCGCCCATGACAAGCAGGGTGAAGACCAATCCGCCGGCGCCATAGGCCTGCCGGCCTGGTGCGCCGAGCCAGCCTATCCAGTGGCGCGGGTCCACCATGCGCGACAACACGGCGCCCCAGCCCAGAACCGGCACATCATGGCGCAAGGCGAACTCTCCAGACGCCTCGCCAATCTGTGTCTGCAAGATCAGGTCATGTGGGTTTTCACCCGGCAGACGATAGGTCATATGACCCGGCAAATCGAACACCAGCCGCGCGCCGCCGAACAGATCGGTCAGGCTATCAATGCCAGGCTCATCCTGAGTCACCACAAGGCTGCGCCCGCCGGTGATTTCGGCAAAGGGCGCCAGTGCGGCGCGCCCGGTCTCGGAGGTGAGCGGAAAGAGATACACCTCTTTGGCAAGGGCAGCCTCGGCAATGCCCAGCATCACGTCTTCACTGGGCGGCAAGGCATTGGCGGGCATGAAGAGGCCCGTCCGGCCGGGCTGGTCGAGCGCATATTGGAAGGCATCGGGCAAGGTCCGCCAGGTGTCCCCGCTCGCCGGCAGAGAGGTGGTGAGCGTGTTCAGCGCCGCCAGCAGCGAATCGCGATCCTTCACCTCGGCCAGCACTTCAAACTTCGGCGAGAGGCGGGCCAGATGTACCTCTCCGCCCTGGGCCAGTCCTGCAAGGCCGATAGTGCGCGCCAGGGCAACCTGCCGGCCTATCGCCGCCTCATTGCCTCCAATTGTGAAAAGCAGGGTACGGCGCGCCTCGTCGCCCTCGACAGGGATTGATTTCGCGTTTGCACCCAGACCGGCCAGACTGAATTCCGGCTGTCCCTCGCCTGGGCCGAGCGGCCGCCAGCCCAGCTCCACACGGCCAGGCTCAGCACGCGCCTCCAACGCGACATGCCCCACCATGGCGCGCACATGCGCCGGCGCCTCGGCGGGCACCCCTTGGGCGGCTGCGACACCGCCGGAGATCAACGCCAGGCTAGTCGCAAACGCCGTTGCGACCAGACGCCAGCGCCATGAACTGGCCGCCATTGCGCGCCGCCAGCGTCTCCATGAATTCAACCGTGCCGTCATAATTGAAATAGTTCCCTACAACCACAGTGTGGATTTCCTTGCGTCCGCCATTGCGGCGGGTGATTTCCTGGGCCAGCTGTTGCGGCCTCAGGCCATTGTTCGCGCGTGGATTGGGCAGCCCGTCGCTGACCAGAAAGATCGCCTCGCCCGGCCCGGCCAGCATGGCATCGAAGGCGCTCAGCATGGAGGCTGAGCCGCCGAGCTGGCGCGTCAGCCCGTTGGAAAACGAGATCGCCTGCGCGCGCGATGCGCCGGTGATCGGTTCCATCCCGCCCGAACTTGGCCAGGTGGCGAGGCGCGGGCCGAAATCGGTGGCCTGAAAACCGACAATGCGCAGGCGATGACTGTCCTGCAGCGAGGTGATGATCCGCTCCAACACATCGGAAAGGCTCGCTTCGTGCCCGCCCATGCAGCGGTTCATGTCGAAGGCGACGACGATATCGTCCTTGCGGGTGCGCATGCCGAGAAAGCGGAAGGAGACCAGCGCGGGGGCTTCAGTCGGGCCGGGATCTTCGGCTTCTGGTTCGGGCACAATAATGGCCTGTTCGGCTTCGGCGCGCTTCTCCAACAGCGCCTGATGGGCCGCGCGCAGTTCGGCCAGCAGCGCGGTTTCCTCGCTTTCGATATCGGAGACATTAGCCTGCATGGCCGAGCGCTTTTCCTCCAGCGCCTTGCGCTGCTCTGTGGTTTCCACCGCGCTGTCCTCGGCCGCGCGGAGCAGGTCCGACAGCGCATTCTCTGGCGTATTCTCGCGGATTTCCTTTTGATAGTACGGCATCAGCACAACAGTGAGCAGCGCGAAGGCGCTCATCGCGGCGGCGAAGAGATCAATCGCCGAGAGGGAGAAGATCTCGATCTCGCGGGAGGGGCGTCTCTTCATCGCGCGCGCCCCACAAAATCACCCCGGTTGCGCGCGGCCAGCTCCTGCAGAAACAGGGTCAGGCGCCGGTCGGAGGTATAATCGCCAATCGCCACGGTGTGGATCTCCGCCCGGCCACGATTGACGGCTGTGATATTGGCCACGATGGAGCCCGGATCGCCATCATCGGGCGCGCCATCGCTCATCAGGATGATGGCTTCGGGATTGAGGTTCAACACCCGCATCAGCGCGCTTTGGGTCGGTGTCCCCCCGCCGAAATTGCGCGACAGGCCGGAGACGAAGCGGCGCGCGCCGGAAAGGTTGGCATCGCTCGCATCGATCAGACGGCCCGAAGACGGATAGGCCTCATAAGTCGGCCCGCCGCGATAGCCGAGAATCACGAAGCGATTATCGGGTTTCAACACCGAGAGCACCTCATTGATCGCCGCCGTCACCTTGGAACGGTGCTGGTCCATGGAGCCGGACATATCGACGACGATGGCAATGTTCTTCTCATCGGTCGCAAGGCCCAAAATCGAGAATTCCACACCCCGGCTCACGCTCTGGGGCGGGTCCGGCGTGGGTTCGGGGTCCGGTTCTGGAATGGGCGGGGGATCAGGGATTTCAATCTCGGCGATTTCCTGCAGCACTTCGCGCAGCTCCGCCTCAACCTCCGACATGTTCTCTTCCGCCGTGCGGTATTGCCGATCGAGCAGTGCAATCTCGGCCTCAAGCGCGCGGATTTCGGCCATCTCGGTTTGCGTTGTGGAAGCGGCCAGCCGGCGCTTTTGCACCAGCTCTTCAAGCTCCTCCATGGAAACATCCGTCCCGCCGCGCTGATAATATGGAAACAGGATCAGGACGATCAGGATGAACGCGCCCAGCGCCGCGGCGAACAGGTCCAGCGCCGAGACTGTGAAGATCGATATGTCCCGTCTACGTGCGCGCATGCTGGCTCTGCTTGTTGCCCAAAGCGCGGATCAGGGGAAGCCCACCGAAATGGAGCCATCATCCCACATCATCTGGCGCAGGATCTCCGCGATGCGTGTGCGGCTTTGCTCGCGCTGACTTGCGGTGAGGATTTCGGCACTGGCCTGCGCGGAGGCGACCGCGCCGGCATCACCGCTCTCGGCCACTTGCTGGTTCGACATTTCGAGGCGCTTTTCCAGATCGCCTGTCACCATGGCTTCGATCTGGTCAATCTCGGCATCGAAGGCCGCGAACTCCACATCCCCGCGCTGGGCCACCAGGTCGCGCTGATAGGCGGCAATGGCCGCGCCATGCTGTGGATCGCTGTCGGCAGCAAGGCGGTAAAGCGCATCCAGCAGCGTGGAGCGCAGGAACATTGCATCCTCACCCATGCTTTGCAGATAGAGCCCATTGGCGAGACTGGGATCAAGCGCTTCCAGCGCCGCAATCTGGCCGTCCAGCTCCGTCTCGCACTCACGCGCGAAGCGGATGAGATGGGCGGCCTGGGCTACGGTGATTGCCGGGCTCACCTGGCGGGTCACCGGATTGGCGATGGCCTCGACCACTTCCACCATGCGCGCTTCCGCCGGCACCTGGCCCTGGCCATAGGCAGCAAGCGCCTCGCGGAAGACAGGGTCCGCGCCCCGCCCGGTTTCGCGCACCAGGGTGAAGAATTGGTGGCGCCCGGCCAGGCTGCCATCCTGCAGGCGGATCATCTGGGTGATGCAGAACTCATTCGCGGCCGGGATGTCATAATCCGCCGGGCTAGGCTGGGACGAGGTCTCAAAGGCCGGTGTCGTGGCCTCCGGCGGGGGCATCTGCGCGGTCGCGCAGGCGGGCAACACCATCAGCGCCGCACTGAGCGCAATCACACGTAGGATCATGTTACGCCCCCTCCCCGGCCAGAGCCAGAGTCTGATGAGGCATGACCTCAGGCGGGCCGTCGAACAGACGTGGTGGCTCTGTCCCGAGCGGAGCTGGCCCACGCGCCGCGCCTTGATCATACATCACCACCCGATCGGTACGCCCCGCTTCGGAAACCCGCACTGGGCCATCCGGCGCGCCATGCTCAAAGCGGCCCTCCATCGCCCGGGCGCCCGCCTGACGATGCTCGACCAGATAGCCCACACCATGAGGCCGGCCGTCTTCGGCATGACCGAAATACTCCACCGACGTCCCATCGGCGCGGCGCAAAATGCCGACTCCGGCGCCCTCAGCCAGGCCATTGGCGCATTCACCCTGCCAGCGGCCCAGCACGCCGTCTGCGTCATGCTTGTAGGCGCAATCGCCGGCCACCGTGTCCACTGCACGCAGGCTCTCACTGTAGCGCGCTTCCAGCTGGGCGCGGAAATCCTCAAACCGCACCGCGGTGATGGTCTCATTGCCGTCCAGCAGGCCGACCTGAACCGTGATCTGCTCTTCCAGTGCCGGCACCATGGCCTGCATGAAATTGCGGCCGAGCGCCTTGTTTTCACTATTGAGCATGAAGGCATGGCCGGCCGCCATGAAGGTCAGGTCGCTCAAAACATCGATGGCCAGCACATCCATGCCATCCACACTGTCCCCCGTGGCCGAAGCCACTCCGACAGCGGCCACCGCCCCAAGCACGGCAAGCGCCGTGGCCGTGTTCTGCTGGCGCGCCAGATCGCGGCGCTGCTCAAGAATGTCGAACTCCGCACCCAGCATCTGGCGCGTCTGATAGCCCATCTTGCCGTCATGCACGCCTTCAAAGATTTTCTCAGACTGTACTGCCAGGAAGGTCCGCTCAGCTTCCAGCAGGCGCTCGGCGAAGCGAAGGCGCGAAACCAGCGCCGGGTCTTCCGCACCAACCAAGGCGAGCGCACCAAGGCTCGGATCGAAACGCGAGACTGCCGCCGCACGCTGCACCATGCCGGCGCGCTCAAGATCCAGCGTATGGAGCTGGCCAATGATGCGTTCAGCCAGAGAGGCGGAGAAGACGCGTTCCAGGGGATCGATCTTGGCATCCGGCGTGGCTGAAATCTGGCGCAGGGCAAAACGATCCAGCACGATCTTTTCAACGGGATAGACCTGCACCGCATGGGCCTCTCCCCCAAAGGCCAAGCCCTGGGTGGCCGGCATATGCTGGCCCGCTCCGCGCAGGAATGTGATGAAGTCAAGCTCGCGCGCCGAGCTCTCAAAGCTGCCGGCTTCAAGCATCTCAACAGAAGTCAAAGCAGCCATCCGCGCCGTATGTCCCGCCGGCGCAACCAGGGGATTGCTGGCCAGGATCAGGCCATGGGTCGGCGCCTTTGCACGGTGATCAGTATGCACGACCACCAGTGGCGTCAGCAGGTCGCCAAAGGTGAGCGGCTCGCTGCCCATCATGCGCTCAGGATCGGGAAAGCTGTAAGTTGCGAAATCAACAGTGATGACGCTGGGCAGGGTTTCCGCCTCGGTGATCGGAATGGACGTGAGTGCGCCGGTCTCATCCAGGGCAATGACATGTGGGGACAGCAAGACGCCTTGCTCGGGCAGCCTCTCGCGCAATTCCTTGTAGAGCGACAGCGCAAAATAATTCGATTTCACCAGGATGCCATCAGCCACCTGCGCGGCATCCATGGAATTGATGCCACTTGCGCGCCCCCCAATCGGGGAGGCACGGAAGGCCTGGTGATAGGCATTTTCAGCATCGGCCTCGACCATGGCGGGATAGCGCACAACGACCAGCGTGCCGGCGCGCGGCAATTGCGTGATCGGGGCGGCGTGTCCGGGCGCGATCAACATGGCAGATTGGCTGGACCCGGTCGCCGTGGAGGCACAGCCGGCAAGGCAATACAGACCAATGATGACGAGCCCGAAAAATCTCCGCACGATCAATCCTCTCCCGCTCCTGCCCATTCTGTCATGAACGCACTAGCGAACCGAAGATGAACGAGGCATGAGGCGCCCGTTGCGGAAGGATTTCGTGTTTGCTCCCAGCTTTGTGCCAACACTCTGCTTGATAGTGCGGGGTCAGGGCTGTTTTTGTGGCTCATGACCGTCAGCCTCATGGTTTGTCTGCACGCACCATGAGGCTGAAAGCGGCCCCGCGAGATCAACCCATTCCGCATTCATTCTGCAGGAAGCTTTCAATCGTCTCCAGCGAGAGACGATGCTGGTCCGGCGTCCAGGGCAAGCTGTGCGGCATCTCGGGAATGTTCACATACTTCGCGGTCGTATGCCTGCGAATGGCGTCGTAAAAAGCCTTCCCGAATGTATCGGGCACCCGCACATCGCGGTCACCATGATAGATCAGGATCGGGATTTCAGCATTCTCGACATCATTGATGACATCGCGACCGGACAGCGCCGAACCGACCGTGACACGGCCAAACCGGCTCTGGTCGATGCCAACATTGATCTTCGCTGATTCGGCATATCCGGCGCCCGCGATTGCGCATTGATATGGGCTGTTTGCGCGGGTCGCTGCGGCCATTGCCGCATATCCGCCATAGGAATAGCCGAAGATCGCGATCTTGTCGTCGGCAGCATAGCCCTGCTCGACCAGCCAGGCCGCACCATCATCCTTGTCGTCCTGTGCCTTGTAACCATACTGGCCATCGCCGGCGCGCCAGAGATCCAGTCCCCAGCCGAAGCTGCCACGATATTGTGGCTGCAGAACCGTATAGCCCCGCGAAGTGAGGAAGGGCACCCATCCGGAGATATCCCAGCCGCCATAATCGCGCGCCCATGGGCCACCATGCGGCAGAACAATCGCCTTGCCCGGCTCATCACCAGGCTGCCAGCCTGCACGCGGGGTAAGGAGAGCCGGCAGACGGCGGCCATCGCGCGCATCATAATAGACCAGTTCCGTCAGGCCGATATCTTCCGAATTGATCCAGGGGCGTTGCTGGGCAATGGTGGTTAGCGACGCCTTGTCTTCCAGCAGCATGTAGATCGATGGCTGATTCGAAGCGGAGACGGAAAAGATAATCCGGTTACGATCGGGAGAATCGTAAATCAGATTCACGTCATGGCCGGGAAATGCATTCTCCAGGCCCAGCATGATCCCGCCAAGCTCCGGATCCACCCAATAGGTGCGCCTCACATCGGCCTGATAGGCATAGCCCAGGATCTTGCCGAAATCGGACTCTCGATCAGATGTGACAACACCCAGCGCATTAAACTCCTCATGCGCGAACAGCGGCTCCTCGCTCAAAACCCCTGTTTGGGGATCGAACTCGTGAATCTGCTTCATGTCTGAAAACTTGTTGGTGTTGACCAGATACAGACCCGTATCGCGGTCATAGTGGGTAACATCCAACTCCCTACGATTGCCCATATCAATATCCAGGGCATCAAAGGTGACGAGATCCCCCCCCTTTTCCAGTCGCAGGCTGGTCTTCTGGATGTAGGATCCGCCCTGTTCATCCGAGTTCACAGTGGCCATGACTTCGCCGTCCAGGGGATCGAGGTAGGATACCTGGCTGGCGCCAAGCTCGCGATACATCACTTCCTGGGACTGAGTGTCGAGGTTCAGACGCACGATCTCCGAGCCGAAGGTCCTGGCATCAAGCCGGGAGATTACAACATTGTCCGGATCGAGCGGCAGACGCGAGACGACGCTGCCGCGCGCCTCCATCTTCAGGCAAGTTTCCGTCGCATCTGAACGCCCCTTGCCACTTCCGAGTTCCAGGAACGGATTCTCGAAGTCTGAAAATTCCGCATCTGTGATGAAGAACTGGCGCACCCAGGTTCTCGTGGAACCAATGAACTTGCCCTCCGAACAACCGCTGAGACGGCCGGTGAAGGGCTTGCGCATGCCCACCATGGCATAGCCATTCTTGAGCGCCTGGACGAAAATGAATTCCACCTCATCATCTTCTGGTGCCACAGTCTTTGGCGGGCGCGACAGATCATTGAGATCCCAGGAGGCCAGCACGGCACGATCAGTATCATCGCCTTCTGATGGACCAACAAGCGCGAACATGGTCTCGCCATCGGCACTGATCGACACGCTGGACATGGCCGGCTGGCGTGCAAGGTCTTCAATTGAAACTGGCTCTGCAAAGGCGTCAAAGACCAGAACCAACAGTCCCGCGCCGACCATCATCATTGATCTGAGCAAGATCATCATGCCGTGTATCTCCCTAACTTTCGCGGCTAACATGAAAGATTGGGCAGGAAGGTCAACGGCATGTTGCGCCTATTGGTGCAAAAAACCCAATTCCCCACAAAATTGGAAAGCCCGCATAAATATTCCCTCTGGGGCAATCCAGCCGCACTCAAATGCCGTCGTATCGAGCGTTGCGGGACAAACCGTGCATTTATGTCACACAGATGTATCAATTGTGTCAGACCTGTGACCCCCAGATTGATTTCAAATCAAATGTGGGCAAGCTGCTCTTGTTGTAGGGGTTCAGGGTTGCGGTTTGGCCAACTGGCCAAACAAGCCTGCCTACTCCTTTGCGTTGCACACCCCAGGAGAGGACAATTATGAAAACGAAGACTCTTGGCGACTTCCTTTTGGGCACAGTCGCTTTTACAGCCCTTTGCGGCGGGCTGAGTTTCACTGCTGCGGCTCAGGAAGATGCGACAAGCGAGGCTTCGGCCGAAGTCGAGACAATTCCCGCTCCGCAAGCTGAGGAAACAAGCCGGCAGGAAAAGATTGTCGTCACCGGCTCACGCCTGTCGAATGAGTACACCAGTATTGCCCCGCTCGACATTATTACAGCCAATTCCGCGGTTCTTGAAGGCATTGCCGATGTCGGCACCCTGCTGCAAACCGCCACCGTTGCTGCGGGCTCACCCCAGGTGACGGCCGCCACGTCTTCGGCATTTGTTCAAAATGGCGGCATCGGCACTGAAACGATCTCTCTGCGCGGTCTTGGCGCCAACCGGACACTTGTTCTGTTGAACGGTCGCCGCGCCGGCCCGGCCGGAACCCGCGGGGGAGTTTCCTCCTTTGACCTCAACGCCATTCCGCTTTCAGCTGTCCAGAACATTGAAGTGCTTAAGGATGGCGCCTCCTCCATCTACGGCTCGGACGCCGTTGCCGGTGTTGTGAACATCATCACACGGACCGAGGATGGCGGCGATCTGGACTTCTTCTACAACGCCCCCGAAGAGCAGGGTGGTGAAGAACTGCGCATGA
Source organism: Hyphomonadaceae bacterium (assembly GCA_022760335.1). Classification (GTDB taxonomy): domain Bacteria; phylum Pseudomonadota; class Alphaproteobacteria; order Caulobacterales; family Hyphomonadaceae; genus UBA5336. Next base: position 5,651 of record JALEGE010000120.1, on the reverse strand, counting down.
GCGCCACCTATGGCCAGAGCTTCGACAAGGGCCGTCTTCTCGTCTCGTTCGACTACTTCAAACAGGAAGAACTCGCACAAGGTGACCGGGATTATTTCAGCTGCGGTGAAGATTATGTCTTCAATGAAGATGGCAGCCGCGCCGATATCATCGATCCGCGCACCGGCAATTATGCCTGTTCCGACCTCGCCTGGGGTCATATCTGGATGTACAACTATCTCGGCCCTGGCCTGGTTGGCCGGCCGTGGCAATCACGGCCACAGCTGCTTCAGTACGACTATGACGGCTCGCTTGCCGCCAATGGCCTCGCACCATTCGGCAGCAATGATTTCGGTTTGAATCCAGCGCCCAATTGGTTCCCGGTTGGTCTGGGTGAACTCGCTATTCCGGGCGCGACTTACGATCCGGAATACTCTCCAACAGCTCTGTTGTCTGAGGGGCTTTTGAATGCAGATCACCCGTTTCAGGACCAGCAATCGCTTATCCCGGAAGTTGAACGCGTAACACTCTATGCCAACGGCGAGTACGACCTTGCCGACAACATGCAGCTTTACGGCGACTTCCTGCTGAACCGTCGCGAAACCAAGGTGAATGGTTATCGCCAGTTCTGGCAGTACGACTACATGTACAACTATTTCGGGTATGTTTACACGAATGCTCCCGGTCTGGCCGCCAACGGCCTGACTGCCGATCCCACGACCTTCAGCTTCATCGGGCTCAGCCCGACGGCAATCACCGACCACAGCGACGACCAGATCACGGTTGATTACATGAACGCTGTTGTCGGACTTCGCGGACAATTCGATGCTGCATTGTCAGACTGGAATTATGACGCCTTCTTCCAGTTCTCTCGGTCCGACGGTGAGTATATCAGTGACGTTATCTATGATGACGCCATCACGCCCTATCAGTGGTTCAATACAGGCAGCTGTGCAGCTGATTCCGATGGCGTAACAGATGTGCGTGGTGTTCCATGTATCACGCCAGATTGGTACAATCCGGAATTCCTTGCGGGTAACATTTCCGATGAGGACCGGGCCTTCCTGTTCGGGACGGAAGTTGGTGAGACCATCTACGAACAATCGCAGTTTGAAGTGTTTGTGGATGGACCTTTGTTCGAACTGCCCGCTGGCGACCTTATCGCTGGCTTCGGTCTCAGCCGCATTTCAGAGCGCTTGAAGGATACGCCGGCGGAAACCTTCCAGATCGGCAACGCCTGGGGATCATCTTCGGCTGGAATTACCGAAGGATCCAAGACGACCACCGCTCTGTTTGGTGAGGTCGCCATTCCACTGATCAGTGAGCAGCCATTTTTCGAAGCGGTTGATCTCTCGCTGTCCGCGCGCTGGACGGATGTAGATATTTATGGCTCCGACACCACCTACAAGGCGGGTCTGGGTTGGCAGATCACACCATCACTTCGTACTCGTGCGACCTACGGAACCTCGTTCCGCGCACCGGCTCTGTTCGAACTGTTCCTGGCCGACCAGACCAGCTTCCTGGGCCAACGATCAATCGATCCTTGCATCAACTGGGGCGCAGAGCTTGCAGCGGGTGACATTTCTCAACGCCGTGCGGACAATTGTGCGGCTGACGGTGTTCCAGCAACTCATGGTGGTTCCGGCTCTTCGGCGACCATCTTTGCTGCGGGCAATGCCGGGTCTCTCGAGGCAGAAACGTCCGACGCACTCAATGTGGGTATCGTTTGGGCACCCGAGTGGATCGACTTCCGGGCATCAATCGACTATTTTGAAATCCAGATTGATGATCAGATCGCGCAGCTTGGTGCTGGTAACATCCTGCTGGGTTGTTACGAATCCGATACATTCGCCACCGAGCCGCTGTGTGATTTGTTTGGCCGTAATCCTACCAACTTCCTGGTTACGGATGTTACGAACAACTTCATCAACGTGGCCGAGCAAACCAACAGAGGTATTGATGTCCAGGCGGAGTACTCGCGGGACTTCTCCTTTGGCTCCTTCGTGTTCACAACCCAACATACATTCCAGTTGGAAGATGAAATTCTGCTCTTCGCAAATAGTGCGCCGATCGACACGAACGGCGAAGCGGGAGATCCGGAATGGGTGGGTGAGTTCGATGTGACCTTCGAGCGCGGCCCGTGGGAAGTCTATTATGGCGTCGACTTCATCGGAAAAACCTCGAACATCGACAGCTATGGCGGCAATACCGGGACCTATTTCGGCACGCCGGTTACGTTCAAGCTGAAAACCGAGGACACCTTCTACCACTCCATGTCGATTGCGCGGGAATTCCCGCACGAAGTGACCGTACGGGCCGGTGTCTCGAACCTGTTCAATGAAGAACCGCCATCAGTGACCACGCTGGGTCTTGGCGAGTATAACACGGTCGGCACCTCGGCCTTCTACTCGCAATATGACTGGCTGGGCCGGTCCTTCTTCCTGAACGTCAACAAGGCCTTCTAATCGGCCCGAAGATCGTCTTAAATCGGAAGCGGCGGGGCAACCTGCCGCTTCTCTCTTTCAGGACTGACCGTTCAGGAGTGCTCTTGTGCCCAATATCACCATGAAAATGGATAATCTGAACGAGCGGAATACCGAGTTCGAACAATCGCGGCTTGAACATCCCGTTTTCCTGAATTCCGTGCCCAAATGCGGCACCCATCTGATCCGCAATATCTTGCGCATGTTCGTTCCGGTGGATCAGCAATACCATGACACTTTCATCCAGATCCCGAATCTGCGCCAGCATGGTCCGCGCGCGTTCAATCCGGACACGCCGAAGCTGAGCTGGGGCCATCTTCTGTTTTCAGACGAATCCTCTCTCGCGGTCTCCAGCGCGCGGCAGATCCTTCTTGTGCGCGATCCATATAGTTGGGTGATCGCCCGCGCGCGCTTCTTCATTTCCGAGAATTTCGACGGCAAACTCGACCATTTGCGCAGCCCGAAATATGCGCCCGAAGACCTGATGAACATGATGATCTTCGGGATTCACGGCAAGGCGCCGCCGATGAGCGACATTTTCAACTTCAATGCGGCGGCCTGGATCGGCACCCGCGCCAAACTCTACCGCTTTGAAGATATTTTAAAACATATCAAGGCGATAGACACCCCGCAGGCGGATGCATACTTCCTCTGTCTGTTTGCAGATTGCGGTATCGAACGTCCCGGCGATTGGAAAGAGCGCGTTTTGATCGGCTCTGACAAGAACCAGAGTTCAACGGCCCGCGACAATCTGCAGGTTGATGACTCGCACCTGCCCGATGAACTACCGGAACAACAGAAACGTCTGGTGGATTACGCCCTACCAGGCCTGCGCAGACTTCTTGGATACGCCTGAGCCTTTGTCGGCTACGCTCTGATAGCTGCGGACTTATCTAGCCAACCGCCTTGCTCACCGCGCGCTGCCAGTTTGCGAGATGCTGCTGGCGCGTCACTTCGCTCATGGCAGGAGCAAAGCGGGTGGCCGTGCCCGCGCGCCGGGCGCTCCAGTCCTCAGCACTGGTCCAGCCGAGATGCATGCCCGCCAGCGCCGCCGCTCCAAGCGCCGTCATCTCCATATAGTCTGGCCGTTCCACCGGCAGCGCGCAGATATCGGCCATGAACTGCATCAGCCAGTCATTGGCCGCCATACCGCCATCCACGCGCAGCACATCCACACGCGCACCATCGCCGGCAAAGGCGGTGAGCAGATCGCGGGTCTGATAGGCGGTGGCCTCCAATCCCGCGCGCACGATATGGGCCGCGCGCGTTGCGCGAGTGATGCCAGTGATTTCCCCGCGCGCGCCGGCCTTCCAGTGCGGCGCGCCAAGGCCGGTAAAGGCCGGCATGAAACAGACCCCGCCCGTACTCTCCACAGAGCGCGCCAACGCTTCGCTGTCTGCCGCTGCATCGATCAAACCAAGCTCGTCGCGCAACCATTTCACCACCGTGCCGGCATTAAAGATCGCCCCCTCCAGCGCAAAGGCGGATGCGCCCGTGCCCGTGTCGTAGCCGCTGGTCGCCAGCAAGGCATGTTCCGAGTGTGACCGTACAGAGCCAGTATTGGCGACCAGGAAAGCCCCAGTGCCGAGTGTGATCTTGCCCTGGCCGGTTTTCAGGCAACCCTGGCCGACCAGTGCGGCTTGCTGATCGCCAATGGCCGAAAGGATCGGCACCGGCGCACCGAGGATATCATCACCAAGTCGGCCAAACGCTCCACCACTGGAACGGATTTCCGGCAAAAGTCCGCGCTCGACACCAAAAAGGTCGAGCATTGCGGGCGACCAGTTGCCAGTCTCCAGATCCATCAACAGGGTGCGCGACGCATTGGTGATGTCGGTGGCATGCACGCCGCCACCCGTAAGCTTCCAGACCAGCCAGCTATCGACTGTACCAAATGCATAGCGCCCCGCCGCAAGGTCGGCCGGGGCAAGCCCATGCGCGGCCTTCATCCAGGCAATCTTGGTGGCGGAGAAATAGGGATCGGCCAAAAGGCCCGTCACAGCCTGAATCTCCCCTTCCCGGCCCTCTGCCTTGAGGACGTCGCAAGCGGCATGGGTGCGCCGGTCCTGCCAGACAATTGCGGGGCCGACCGGGCGGCCTGTCTGGCGCTCCCAGATCAGGCTCGTCTCACGCTGGTTGGCAATGCCGATTGCCGCCACCTTCGCCGCGCCGCCCAGCTGATCGACCACCTCGCGCAGCACAGAAAGGCTGGCCTGCCAGATCTCTTCACCATCCTGCTCGACCCAGCCATCTTCGGGATAGGCCAGGCCCAGCTCCGACTGCGCCAGGGCACATTGCTGAAACTCGCGATCGAAGGCGATGGCACGCGTTGAGCTGGTGCCTTCATCGATCACGAGAATATATTCGCTCATGGCGTTTCACCTGACTTGCCGTTTCCCAAGCCAAACGTATCGGCACACAGCCATCTCGCAAGGCGCAGTGCACAATGAAAAAGCCCGCGCCAGTCCCCTGGCGCGGGCTGATATCATTCACATTGGTTCTGGAGTGTTCCTTAAAACTCCTTGCGGACACTCACCCCATAGGTCGCCGGCTGGTTCGGGTAAGAATAGATCGTCGCCGGCGGTGGGTTGGTCTGCGCCACACCTGGAAAGGCGCTCAGGAAGAACTCGTCATCAAAAATGTTCCGGCCCCAAACACGCGCCGACCAGCCATTGTCCATGTCCAGGCCCATGGATGCATTCACCATGTTCACCTCACGGTTCACGATATCGACATTGTCCACGGCCTGCACATCGCTCTCATACTGGTACTCTCCACGCAGGAAACCGACCCAGCCATTGGCAAAATCGTGCTCATATAGTGCGGAGGTCGAGATCGAAGTCTCATGAATACCCGCAGGCTTTTGGCCGGACAGATCGACCTGATTGCCGTTTTCATCGAAGACCCCGGAATTGACATAGCTGTCAAAAACCGGGTCCAGGAAGGTGCCTGCAAAGCTCAGGGTCAAGGGATCGACAGGTCGCCAGAGCACGTCAACTTCCACACCCGTTGCGGATTGCTCCCCTGCATTAGTCAGGGCAAAGCCCGTTCCTGAGAAAGTGTTGCCCTGGAAACCCTCGATTGATTGATCAAACAGGGTCAGGTTCACTTGAGCTGTATCGAACTTGGCCTTCACGCCAATCTCATAGACCGTGGACTCTTCCGGGTCGGCATAGCGTGTGCCATAGG
>JALEGE010000119.1 GCA_022760335.1 Hyphomonadaceae bacterium | reverse complement strand
GGTGCAGACAACCTCACCTCAGCCTGTCGAAGATGACTTCATGCTTGCGGCGCTCACGATGAACTATGATCTGGGCCCGGCCACGCTCACAAGCATCACAAGCTATTTTGACCGGGAAGTCGATCAGTCCTCAGACTATTCCATGTTCATCTCGGCGGCGCTGACTGGGCTTCCGATCTTTCCTGGCTATGAGAACTTCAAGTCCAACAGTGTCCTGACGAATACCCAGGAAATCCTGACCCAGGAGGTGCGCCTGGCGTCTAATGGCGATACCCGCTTCGATTATGTGCTTGGCGCCTTCTACATGAACGATGAGCAGCAGCGCATACAACAGGTTGTGGACCCAGAGCTGGATGATCTGTTTGCCCTTGCCACCGGCGGTCTGGATATTGAGGCTCTTCTCGGTCCGCGTTTGCCGGGTGAGGTCAGCTTCTACGGCGACACACAGACAGAGCGCGAAGCTTATGCCGTGTTCGGCGAGGTTTCCTATGGCATCACCGATCGATTGAGGATCCGTGGTGGCCTGCGCTATGAGCAATCGGATCTGGACCTTAACCGGCTAACGGATGGGCCGCTCAATGGCGGGCAAATCATTGTCACGGGGACGCAGTCGGAATCTCCCTCCACCGGCAAGCTGGGTCTGGAATATGATCTGTCTGAGGACAATTTCCTTTATGTCTCCGCCGCACAGGGTTTTCGTACCGGCGGTGTAAACAGCATCGTTCCAGTAACGACCTGTGCTGATGATTTGGCGGCGGCGGGGCGGTCTGAAGCGCCAGCGACTTTCGCGTCTGACAAGCTGACCAGCTACGAGATCGGGACGAAGAATACATTCGCAAATGGGCGTGTCACGCTGAACGCGGCGGCTTTCCGCATTGACTGGACGGATCTGCAGCAGGAAATCTTCCTGGCCACATGTGGGTTCTTCTTTACAGAGAATGTGGGGGAAGCCCGCAGTGAGGGCATTGAGGTCGAGCTCACCGCGACCCCGATCGATCCTTTGACCATCACTGCAAATCTGGGCCATTTCGATGCGCGACTGACCTCGACCACAGAGGGCGGTATATCGCCGACTACGAACGAACCCGTTCTCATCGGCAAGTCGGGCGACCCAATTGTCGGTTCTCCGGACTGGACCCTGGCACTGGCAAGTGAATATCGCTTCGGACTGCCGGCTGACGTGGAAGGCGAGGGGTTTTTCCGGCTGGACTATCAATATGTTGGCTCACGCACCCGCACCCCGCCGGAAGGGCGCGTTGGGCACAATGCGAATATTTTCAGGGCCAAGGAGTATGACATCTTCTCTGCTCGCCTGGGGGCCCGCTTGGGCAATGGCGTCGATGTCGCGGTGTTCGTGAACAATATTGCCAACAGGAAGCCGAAGATCGGCCTGTTCAGCTTCGAGCCTTCCAACACAGTCCTGCCGACCACGTCGCTTATGCCGAGAACCATCGGCGTAACAGTCGGCAAGCAGTTCTGATCTGCACACAAGAAAAGCAAGTGCGTCCACGCACGAAGTGACAGGAAACCCGAAAGGTTTAGCAATGAGTGTTGGCAATACAGACGCGTCCGGATCTGGAGTTACAGATCCGGCCACACGCGCCATTATGACATTCTATCAGGGCGCGGATCTGGCAGACGCCAAGGGCGGCGCACCGGTTCACGAATTTATCAAGGGCCAAGGCATTTATCTGGAAACCACCGATGGCCTGAAGCTGATGGATGGCATGTCATCCTTCTATGTCGCCGGCCTTGGCTTCTGCCATCCAGAACTCGTGGAAGCCCTGGCCAAACAGGCCGGTGAACTCAGCTTCTTTGTGAATGCAGCCGGCCGATTGCCGGATACCGCCATCAGGTTGTCGGACAAGCTGGCTGCGCTGGCCCCTGTGCGCGATGCTTATGTGGCATATGGCAATAGCGGGTCTGAGGCCAATGAGTTTGCCTTGAAACTGCTGCGAATGCGGGCACTTTTCCGCGGCGAAGGCCAGCGCACAAAGGTTCTCACCCGCGCGGGCAGCTATCATGGCGGGACATTTGTTGCCGGCAGCATGACCAAGGTCGGCAAGGAGAATGTCGAATACGGCCTGCCCCTATCGGGCTTTTTGAAGCTGACCCAGCCTGATTTTGCCCGCCAGGCAATGCCCGGGGAATCAGAAGCAGATTTCGTCACACGCCTTGTCGAAGAAGCTGAAAACATACTCCTGCGCGAAGGCCCTGAAACGGTTCTGGCCTTCGTCGCCGAGCCGGTTTCCTTTTCCGCCGGCATTGCGCCCCCGCCAGCGGAATATTTCCCCCGTATGCAGGCGCTCTTCCGCAGCCATGGCATTGCCTGCATCGCAGATGAAGTGATCACCGGCTTTGGGCGGTATGCAGAGTTCTTCGCCTGCTCATCCTTCGGCTATGAGCCGGACTGCATCACCATGGCCAAAGGCATAACAGGCGGTCATTTCCCGCTATCAGCGCTGATCCTGTCCGGCGAGATCTATCATGATGTCCAGGCGGCGATTGCCAGCTATGGCGGCTTTTCCCATGGCAGCACCTATGCCGGTCACCCTGTTGGGGCAGCCGTGGCGCTGAAGGTGATAGAGATCCTCGAACGGCCCGGTTTCTTCCCGGATGTGCACCGCAAGATCGGCCTTTTGGCCGAAGGTATTGGCGAGATTGGCACCCTTGCGGGCATCAAGTTCACGAATGCATCGGGCCTGGGCGGTGTGTTCGAATTTGGCGATCAAACCACGGGCAAGACAGGCGCGCAGGCTGCGCAGGCTTTTGCCGATCTGTGCTTCAAATCCGGGCTTATCATCCGTGCGGCCGGCCCTGCCGTGCTCTTTACGCCGCCCCTGGTCACCAGCGATGATGAGCTAAGCGCCATGTTCAAGATCATGAAAGCGGCTATCCTGGCGGTTGCAGAAACGCCCGCCGCCGCGCCTGTCAGCGCAGAGATCTGAGACGCCTTATGGAGCAGTCAGCCAATACGACCGGATTTGAGGCCGGAGAGACATCGCGCGACACCGTCATGTCATGGGACGAGTGGGTCAGCCTTGACGCCACCAGCCTTGCTGGCCTGGTTGCATCAGGCGCCGTCTCGCCGCGTGAGCTTGCCGAACAGGCCGCTGGCGCTGTCGAGATCGTCAATCCGGCGATCAATGCCGTGCTTGAACTTTATGAGGATACAATTGAGGCCCCTGATAGCGATGGCATGAACGCGGAGGGCCACTTCCATGGCGTGCCGATGCTCAACAAGGATGTCGGCTCACAACTGAAAGGGCGCTTGCAGGAGAACGGGCATGTCCCGCTAAAGGGCAATCGCGGCGTGCGCGATGATACGCTGACGCGAAATTATCGCCGGGCCGGGTTCAATTTCATTGGCCGCACTGCGGTTCCGGAAATGAGCTGGAACCTGCTGACCCAATCGCGCCTGCATGGGGAGACGCAAAATCCCTGGGCCAAAGGCTATTCCCCGGGCGGCTCATCGGGCGGGGCGAGCGCCTGTGTCAGCGCGGGTGTGCTGCCCCTGCTGTGGGCGTCTGATGGTGCAGGCTCCACACGCGTGCCGGCCTCATATACGGGCCTCTTGGGCATCAAGCATACGCGCGGGCTGGTCCAGCTATGGCATGGCGTGAACGAGTTCAGTTTCCCGACTGCCAGCGAAGGCTTGCTGGCGCGTTCGGCTCGCGACTATGCCGGTGCGCTGGACTATCTCATCGCCAAGGATCCGGGGGGCTCCCTGTTTCCTGCCAAGGAGCCAGAAGGCTCTTTCCTGACGGCGCTTGATCAGCCACTGCCAAGGCTGCGCATAGGTGTGTCGACGGGACCATGGTGGCGTGAAGCACCCGTTGATCCTGAGGTTCGTGACGCTGTCTTGGCAATGGCCCAACAATTGGAATCGCTCGGTCATACAGTGATGCCGGTCTCGGATGAGGAGCTGTTTGGCAAGGAGCGAACCGATATCAACCTGCTCAACACAGCCTTTCAGAACTCTGCCTTCAAGATGCGGCCTGTTGGTACGCCTCCTGAGGCTATGCTGGAGGATGGCCTGACGGAAAACATCATCGCTGCGGTGATGTATGCGCACAGCGTGTATGATTGGGAGCGTTTCAAGTTCTGGACGGGCGGGCTGTCTGTGTTCATGCGCGCCTTTGCGGCCAATTTCCAGAATTTCGACCTGTTGCTCTGCCCGATCTCTCATGTTCCTCCGCCTCGAAATGATGGCACGCTCAGCTTCTATGCAGAGTATGAAGGTGCTGCCGACTGGCAGGAGCGGGGGCGCATCTGGAGCGGACACCTGGCCGACCATGCGCGTTATGCCTTTGCCGGAAATATCCTAGGGATTCCCGGCATGTCCGTTCCGGGGGGGCTCTCAAAACAGGGTCTCCCAATCGGTGTCCAGGTTTATGCCAATTGGCTGCAGGATGGGCTTCTTCTACAGCTCGCGCGTGAGTTGGAAGAGGTGCGCGGCGGACCATGCGCGCATGCGCCGTTCAATGTGGCCACGGCTGATCTGCCGAGTTGAAGCGGCATAAGCGGTACTTGCTTGGAAAGAAGATCCTGCCACGCGACGGCAAGATCGCCAAATGGTGGACGCCCGATGATGCCGTCTTCGTCGACGCCCCCCTCGGCGCAAGAGGAAAAATCAACAAGCGACAACTGCGCGAAATGTTCAAGGATTTTACACTGCCTACAGTGTAGGAGCGTTACTCGTTTCCCTCTGGCAGGCTTTCTCCCTGCAAGGCTATTGCGAAAGCTTGCAGTTCCCGGGTCAGATTTTGTAGGCGCTCAGGGCCAAAGGCCTGGGCCTGGAGATCAAGTATTTTGCGGGTTTCCATCGCGGTTTGCTGGATCAATGCGCGGCCATCCTGATTGATGGAGACCAGGGATCGCCGGGCATCGTTTTCAACAGGCAGGCGGTCCACCAGTCGTCTTTCCACAAGATCCTTCAGAATGCGCGTTACGCTGGGAGCGTGGAGCAATGCGCGCTCGGATAGGGACATGGTCTCCATCGCTCCTTCATCTTCCAGGACACGCAGCACTCGCCATTGCTGCTCAGACAAGCCGGCCTCCCTGAGAAGCGGGCGGATCGGGGCCATCAGTCCCTCGCGCGCTGACAAGAGGGCGGCGGCGAGGCCGCTGCGATATGGCGGTAGAGTTCCTGTCATTTCGTCTCCTGAGCCCTTGCAATCTGATCACCTCCAATATACTTAACACGTTAAATATATTGGAGGTGATGATCATTACCGGTACCATATATGCCGTGGCGCTGAACAATCGCGATGAATATGAGCGGCGCGAAAGCTCATTTTTGGAACCGCCATACAAGTCACCGCCGAACAGCCCTGTATTGTACATAAAGCCGAGAAACTGCGTGGCTGTTTCTGGAGCGCGTGTCGAAATACCTGCTGACATTCCCTCCCTGACCCTTGCGCCCAGCCTGGCTCTGCTCTTTGCCGGAACGCCGAATCAGCCAAGCGCCATGGCGCTCGCCCTGGACATTTGCGAGACCCATGCTTCCGTTTTCAGGCCAGCAATCCGGGAGCAGTGCCGGGACGGATTTCTGCCGCTTGGCGAGTTCGTCGAATGGGATCCTGATATTCTGACAGGCGTTTGCGAAATGAATGTCCATGGATCGCAAGCGCGCTCATTTGACTTTGCAGGCCTGCGCAGAACGCCGGATGAGCTGATCAGTGAACTTTCCAGCTACATGACCCTTTCCGATGGGGATGTGCTGTTGGTTGGCGCGATGCAGGTGAGAACTGAACGCTTAGATGCTCAGCTTGTTCTCACAGCTCCAGGTATGACGGGCCTCAAGGTAACACTGGCCCGGGGGCTGGCGATATGAAACGGGCACGTATTTATCATGCGGGGCAGGCGATTTGGGCCGAGTTCAACCAGACTGAAGACCATCTGATCCTGCCTTCAGGGGCGCTGGTCGCGACAGGTGAGGCACAGTGGCTGCCCCCGAATTTGCCCGGATCAACCATCTTTGCCCTCGGTCTCAACTATGCCGATCATACCCGGGAGTTGGGCTTCGAGCCGCCCAGCAAGCCGCTCATCTTCCTGAAGGGGCACAAGACCTTTGTCGGGCATGAGGGGATGACGCCATATCCCAAGGGCGCGCGCCAGATCCACCCGGAATGCGAGCTTGTCGCCATTATCGGCCAGCCCTGCCGGAATGTCCGCGAAGAGGATGCGCTGGCTCATGTCGGGGGCTATACGATTGCCTGCGACTATGCCGTGCGCGAATTCCTGGAAAATTATTACCGGCCCAATCTGCGCGTGAAAAACCGCGATGCGACCACGCCGACCGGACCCTGGATTGTCGATGCGCAAGACATTGCCAACCCCATGGCGCTGCGCCTGACAACGCGTGTGAATGGCACGATTGTGCAGGATGGCTCGACGGCGGATATGGTGTTTTCCATCGCCTGGCTGATTGCCCATCTCTCCAGTTTCATGACCCTGATGCCCGGTGACATGATCCTGACCGGCACGCCGCATGGCGTTCATTTCTGCGATCCGGGTGACCGCGTGGAGTGCGAGATCGAGAACATCGGAACCCTGGTCAACACGCTTGGCCCGGAGCCGCTGGCGGCCGCCGGATGAGCACGCGCGTCATGATATTTGGAGGCTGTCGGTAAATGGCACACGCGATTGTGGAGTGGACGGATAATCTTGCCGATGATGGTTTCGAGGTGCGCCCTGTGCTCGATCTGATCGCCAGCGAGATGCAGAGCCGTTCCAATGGTGTCTTTCCCATTGGCGGCATACGCGTGCGCGCGATCCGGCTCACCGATTATGTCATCGCCGATGGCGCCGGGGATGAGGATGCGTTCGTCAATATCACCGTGAAAATGGGCGCTGGGCGCACAGAAATATTCAAGCACGCCTTCTTCTCAGGCCTGTTTGAAAAGCTGCGCCAACATTTCGAGCCTGTCTTTGCGCGCAGGCCTTTCGCGCTGTCCATGTATGTCGAGGAAGCCGCGCCCGAGGCGAGCTTCAAGGCCAACACTATTCACCAGAGATTGAAGGCGGCGCCCTGATGCTGACCCAGGACACCATTTCCGCGCTTGCCGATGAATTGCAGATGGCCGCCGAGAACCGCCAGCAGGTCCGGCAATTCTCCCTGCGCCATCCCGACATGACCCTTGACGATGCCTATGCGATACAGCGCGCCTGGGTGGCAAAGCAGATCGAGGCTGGCGCGCCGTGCATCGGCCACAAGATCGGCCTCACCAGCCGGGCGATGCAGCGCGCGTCCAATATCACCGAGCCGGATTTCGGCACGCTATTGGCCCATATGCTGTATGACAATAATGGCGCCATCCCGCTGGAGAATTTTGTCGAGCCGCGCGTCGAGGTCGAGATTGCCTTCATCCTGAAGACCGATCTCAAAGGGCCGGACTGCACGATTTTCGACGTCTATCAGGCCACGGATTATGTCGTTCCCGCGATCGAGATCATTGATGCGCGCATTGAGCGGTTCGATTCCGAAACCGGTGTCACCCGCAAGGTGTACGACACGATTTCCGACAATGCCGCCAATGGCGGGCTGGTGCTGGGCGGCAGCCCGATGAAGCCGCATGCGGTGGACCTGCGCTGGATCTCTGCGCTGATCCACAAGAATGGCGTGATCGAGGATTCCGGCGTGGCGGCGGCTGTGCTGGGGCATCCGGCCATGGGCGTGGCCTGGCTCGCCAACAAGCTGCACGCTTATGACGAGACGCTGAAGGCCGGTGAGATCATCCTTGGCGGGTCTTTCACATCGCCTGTCCCTGCCGCGCGCGGCGACAGCTTCCATGTGGACTTCGGGCAATTTGGCTCGATCTCGGTGCGCTTCGAGTAGGGTAGGGGCCAAGACATGAATGCATTCATCGAAAGCCTGCAGCCGGGTGAAATCCGCGTCGGCCTTTGGCAGGCGCTGGCTTCATCCTACACCGCAGAGATCTGCGCCCATGCCGGGTTTGACTGGCTGCTGTTGGATGGTGAGCATTCGCCAAACACCGCGCAGACCCTGCTGGCGCAGCTGCAGGCATTGGCGGCATTTCCCGTACACGCGATTGCGCGCATCCCCAGCGATGATGCGTGGATCATCAAGCAATATCTCGATCTCGGCGCGCGCACGCTGCTTGTCCCGATGGTGGAAAGCGCCAGCCAGGCCGAGGCGATTGTGGCCGCGACGCGCTATCCGCCCGCAGGCATTCGCGGTTTCGCCAGCGCCACCAGCCGCGCAGCCGCTTTCGGGCTCGACAAGACCTATGCGGCCCGCGCGGATACGGAGGTCGGCGTGATCGTGCAGATCGAGAGCCGGGCCGGGCTGGACGCGATAGACGAGGTTGCCGGCGTGGAGGGCGTGGACGCTGTGTTCATCGGCCCCGGCGATCTGGCGGCCTCACTCGGCCATATCGGCAATCCGCGACATCCAGAGGTTCAGGCTGCCATCGATACCGCGATTGCCCGCATTGTCGCCTCGGGCAAGCCCTGTGGGATCTTTGCGCTGGACATCGAGGATGCGCACCAAAAGGCCCGGCAGGGCGTGCGCTTTGCTTCCATCGGGACAGATATCGGCCTCCTGGTCAAAGGCGCGCGCGGCCTGCGCATGGCCTTTGATGAGCGCGGCTAGGGGCATTTAAGTTTTCGCGGAAACACAGGAACGCCGCCAATCCCCGCGAAAGCGGGGATCCATGGACGAAAGGCGCATCCAGGCGCTCCCGGTTGAGAGATTGGTCCATGGACACCCGCCTGCGCGGGTGTAGGCGGTACGAGTACGGCTTCCGGAGAATCTTCAGATATTCTTGACGACTGTTTTGACAGCATCAGATCGACAGGCAGACATACTTGATTTCGATGTAGTCATCGATCCCATATTTGGAGCCTTCGCGGCCGAGGCCGGATTGCTTCACCCCGCCAAAGGGCGCAACTTCGGTCGAGATGATCCCGGTATTGATGCCGACAATCCCGGTTTCCAGCGCTTCAGCGGCGCGCCAGGTTTGGCCCAGATCGCGGGTATACACATAGGCTGCAAGGCCAAACTCGGTATCATTGGCCAGGGCATAGGCCTCGGCTTCGCCGGTGAACTTGAAGACGGGCGCGACCGGGCCGAAGGTTTCCTCTCGCGCGATCAGCATGTCGGGGCTGGCATCGCGCAGCAGGGTCGGCTGGAAGAAGCGCCCGCCCAGCGCATGCCGGCCGCCGCCCTGCAAAACCGTGGCGCCCTTCGCCACCGCATCGGAAATATGCTCCTGCGCCTTTTCGACAGCGGAGCCATCGATCATCGGGCCGACATTCGTGCCCTCATCGGCCCCCGCGCCGATCTTCAACGCGCTGATTGCGCTGGAGAACCGCTCAAGGAAATCATCATAAACCGTTTCCTGCACGAGGATGCGGTTGGCGCATACGCAGGTCTGTCCGGCATTGCGGAACTTGCACATGATTGCGCCCTCGACCGCCGCATCGAGATCAGCGCTTTCGAACACGATGAAGGGGGCATTGCCGCCAAGCTCCAGTGAGAGTTTCTTGATCGTCGGGGCCGATTGCGCCATCAGCTTGGCCCCGACGGCGGTCGACCCTGTGAAGGAGATCTTCGCCACATCCGGATGGGATGTCAGCTCGGCGCCGATTTCCGATGAACTGCCCGTGATCACATTGATAAGCCCGGCCGGAATGCCGGCTTCCACCGCGAGCGCGCCGAGGGCGAGCGCGGAGAAAGGCGTCTGCGAGGCCGGTTTCACAATCGTCGCGCAGCCCGCCGCCAGAGCCGGGCCGATCTTGCGCGTGATCATCGCCGAAGGGAAATTCCAGGGTGTGATCGCCGCCACGACCCCGACAGGCTGTTTCAGCACCATGATGCGCTTGTCGCGCGCATGGCCCGGGATCAGGTCGCCATAGACGCGCTTGGCCTCCTCAGCGAACCATTCGATGAAGGAGGCGGCATAGACGATTTCGCTGCGCGCTTCCGCGAGCGGTTTTCCCTGCTCCAACGTCAGCAATGCGGCGAGGTTGTCCGCCTCGTGCATGATAAGATTGAAATAGCGGCGCAGGATTGCAGAGCGATCTTTCGCGGCGAGCCCTGCCCAGTCTGCCATGGCGGATTTCGCCGCGATGATTGCCGTGCGGGTTTCTTCACGCCCAAGTTTCGGAACGCGGCCAATCATCTCGCCCGTGGCCGGATTGTCGACCTCGATCCAATCCTCGCCGGTCACCCAGGCGCCATTGATCAGACAGGCTTGCTTGATGAGATCCTGGTTCATGAGGGCACTCCCAGGCGCTGAATGCCGTGCGGCCCGGTCGCAAGAGCGATATTCTTGGTTTCCATGTAGAAATCAAAGCTCCAGTCGCCGCCATCGCGGCCAATGCCGCTTGCCTTCATACCACCAAACGGGGCCGGAAGGTGGCGGACATTTTCAGAATTGACCCAGACCATGCCGGCCTCCAGCGCCTGGGAGACGCGCAGCGCGCGCCCGACATCACTGGTCCAGACATATCCCGCCAGACCATAGATCACATCATTAGCCTTGTTGATGGCGTCGGCTTCATCGGAAAAGGGCAGGGCGGTAAGGACCGGGCCGAATATCTCTTCCTGCGAGACCCGCATGTCAGATTGGGCCTGGGTGATCAGAGTGGGTTGGAAATAATATCCACAACTGCCGGCTGGAATCTCTGCGCGCGCAGCGATCTCGGCGCCATCCTGCCGCGCGATATCCATATAGCTGCGAACCTTTTCCAGATGCCTGGAATGGATGAGCGGGCCGACTTCGGTTTCCGCATCAAAGGGGTCGCCGACTTTCAGGTGCTTCACGCGTTCGGCAAGCCGCGTGGTGAATTCCTCGTAGATAGGCTCCTGAATCAGTACCCGCGAAGAGGATGTGCAGCGCTGGCCGTTCAGCGAATAGATCATGAAGACCACCGCATCCAACGCGCGGTCGAGATCGGCATCCTCGAAGACAATCACCGGGTTCTTGCCGCCAAGCTCGAAGTGCACGCGTTTCAGCGTATCGGCGCCCTGTTTCATGATGGCGCTGCCAGTGCGCGATTCCCCGACAAAGGCGAGCGCCTTGATATCGGGATGCTCCGTCAGGCGTTTGCCCGTGGTCTCGCCAAGCCCGTTTACTGTGTTCCACACGCCCGGCGGCAGGCCGGCTTCATGCGCAAGCTCGACCAGCAGGCGGGCAGAATAGGGCGACCATTCAGCCGGCTTGTGGACAACCGTGCAGCCGGCGGCCAGGGCCGGTGCGATTTTCCAGGTCGACAGCATGAAGGGCGTGTTCCAGGGCGTAATCACGCCGACCGGGCCGATTGGCGTGCGCGAGGTCATGTTCATATGCGTTTGCGTGGGAAGCGACTGCCCATTGCGCGCATTGGGCGCCATATCGGCAAAGTAGCGGAAATTCGCAGCCCCCCGGCGCGCGGCCTTGGACATGAACCGCCAGCACTGGCCTGTGTCCAGACACTCGACCGCGGCGATACTGGCCGCGTTCTTGACGATCAGGTCGGCAATGCTGTGGAGAATTTCGCGCCGGTCGGCGCCTGACATACTCGCCCAGGCTGGAAAGGCCCCGCGTGCAGCGGCGACAGCACTCTCCAGCTCTTCAGCCGTAGCGTCCAGGCCCTGGCCAAGGATGGCGCCAGTCGCGGGCTCATGGATATCAAAAGCCTGCCCCATTCCGGCCATGGGGGCGCCGTTCACGAAATGGCCGAGCGGGGCGGCGCGATGGCCGGCAAGCGCGCTGAGCGCCAGGTCTCGTTTCGGATCACTCATGTCGCACCTCCAGCGAGCTATTAATTAACATGTTAAATATATGAGTATCATGCTGCATTCAAGGGCGCGAAGCCTTGCGCTATGGCTTGAAGTGGGAGGCCAGTTTGTTGGTCAGTTGCGCATTCGCGTCTGCATCGGGCAGCGGGTCCTTGCGCTCCACGATATTCGGCCAGATCTGGGCGTATTTCGTATTATGCTCCAGCCAGTTCCCGGTATCTGCGACCGTATCTGCGATGATGGCATCGACCGGGCACTCCGGTTCGCACACGCCGCAATCAATGCACTCATCCGGGTGGATGACGAGCATGTTCTCGCCCTCATAGAAGCAGTCCACAGGGCAGACTTCCACACAATCAGTATATTTGCAGGCGATGCAGGCATCGGTAACGAGAAACGTCATGTTCCTTCCTTTCGGCGGGTCTGGGAGAGCGCTGAATTGCGTATATCGTAATTATCTTGCGTAATATGGAAATAAATGCAAGCGATAGATCAGAGCGCCGCATGTATCGGGGCCGGGGCACTCCGGCTGCCCCGTGCGCGGCACGTGTGATGAAGATGTGCGCAAGAGGCGCAGGAGCGAGTTTCAAAATCCATGCAGACATTCAACTGGTCCGACCCCCTTTCCGCCGATGATCAACTCACGGAAATGGAAAGACTTGTTCAGGCTTCCGCACGGGCCTTTGCCCAGGAAGAGTTGCGGCCACGAGTCATTGACGCCTTTGCGCAGGAGCGCACCGATCCAGACGTGTTCCGTCAGATGGGGGCGGTCGGCCTGCTGGGCGTGACCTTGCCGGAAGCCTATGGCGGGGCAGGGGCATCCTATGTCGCCTACGGTCTGACAGCGCGTGAGGTGGAACGCGTGGATTCCGGATACCGGTCCATGATGTCGGTCCAGTCCTCGCTGGTGATGTATCCGATTTATGCCTTTGGCAGCGAGGCGCAGAAAACCAGCCTGTTGCCGCGCCTGGCCAGCGGCGAAGCAATTGGCTGCTTTGGCCTGACGGAACCCGATGCGGGCTCTGATCCCGGTTCCATGCGCACCACCGCGCGGCGCACGGAGGGTGGATATGTGCTGAATGGCACCAAGACCTGGATTTCCAACGCTCCGATCGCCGATGTTTTCGTCGTTTGGGCCAAATCTGAAGCGCATGGCGGCGACGTGCGCGGGTTCGTCTTGCAGCGCGGCATGAAGGGGCTGGAGACGCCAAAGATCGAGGGCAAGCTTTCCCTGCGCGCCTCCGTCACCGGCATGATTGTAATGGAGGATGTGGAGGTTCCAGAGGATGCGCTGTTGCCCGGCGTTTCAGGCCTGAAAGGACCGCTGAGCTGTCTCACCAATGCACGATACGGCATTGGCTGGGGCGCGCTGGGGGCGGCTGAATTCTGCTATGAGACCGCTCGCCAGTACGGGCTCGACCGTGTGCAGTTCGGGCGCCCGCTGGCGGGCACGCAACTTTATCAGAAGAAGCTGGCCGACATGGCCACCGACATCGCCTTCGGCCAACAGGCGGCGATCCAGATCGGCCGGTTGATGGAAGAGGGCCGTCATGCGCCCGAGATGATCTCAATGCTGAAACGCAACAATGTTGGCAAGGCTCTGGATATTGCCCGCCAGGCGCGCGACATGCTCGGCGGGAATGGCATTTCCGGCGATTATGAAGTGATGCGCCACCTCATCAATCTGGAGACCGTGAACACGTATGAGGGCACGCATGACATTCATGCGCTGATCCTCGGCAAGGCCATTACCGGGCTTGCGGCGTTCTGAGCCCGGTTGCCGGGCTCAGGCATTCAGCACCACGTCGACATAATTGCCATTATAGGTCGGCGCGCGGCCGAAAATGCCGAGTTCATCTGAACATAAGCTGTTGACCGTTCCGCCTTCAGAGCGGTCTTCTGGCCGCCAAAATCCACTTGGCGTGAGCACCACGCCGGGCGGGACATCTTCAGTGATCACCGCATGCGCAGAGAAAAGCCCCGTCGGTCCCACCACATCCACTGGAGCCTGATTGCTGATTCCGCGCTGATCGGCATCGCTCGGGTGCAGCCAGACCTGGCGCCCACCAAGCTTGATCACCTTGTCCTCTTCATTGGCATAGCAAGTGTTGACGAAAGTGTGGCTTTTGGGGGTGAGCAGGCGCAGGGGATATTTCTCGTTCACGCCGGCATTGACCAGCGAGGCCTCGCTGCGGTCATAGCCAGGCAGGGGATCGAGCGGCGCACCATCCTGCATGGCGGTATAGCCCTGGCGATATGGCGGGCCGACAAAGTTGCCGTGCGAGGCAAATTCGCTGACGAATTCGCACTTGCCTGAGGGCGTCGGGAAGGCCCCCTGAGCATGGGGCGCAAGCTCGTCCGGACTGCCGACCTGGTAGCGGGCAAAGCCGTGTGTCTTGAGATAGTCGAGATCGATCCCCTCAAGCTGCGGCGCATCCCAGGTGATGTGATTATTGATCAGTTCATCGTCTGAAAATTTCAGGATCTCATCCTGATAGCCCATGCGCGTAGCCAGCCGGCGGAAGAGTTCGGTATTCGGGATCGCCTCGCCCGGTGCCGGGATCGCCGCTTCATTATAGGCGATATAGAGATGGCCCCAGGAGACGATGATATCGACCTGTTCAGCGGCCATTGTGGCGGGCAGGAGGATATCCGCATAGGCCGCCGTATCGGTCATGAAATGCTCGCTGACCACGGTGAAGAGATCCTCGCGCGCGAGACCCTCGCGGATGCGTTCGCTATCGGGCGCGGAGGCAGCGGGATTGGCATTGAATACCATCATGGAGCGGATGGGCGGATCCTGCAGCTCTGTCAGGGCACGCCCGATCTGGAGCGAGTTGACCACGCGCGTGCCTTCGGGGATCCAGTCTGGGCGGGACATGGCCACGGTATCCATCGGGATCGCCCAGGCGGGAGACTGGAGAATGCCGCCGCCGACATGGCGCCAGGCCCCTGTCAGCGCCGGGATGCAGCAAATCGCGCGCATGGCCTGGCCGCCGCGCAGATTGCGCTCAATCGCGATGCCGACGCGGATCGCGGTGGGCTGGCGGGTGGCCATTTCATGCGCAAGATGACGGATTTCGGCTGCCGGAACGCCCGTTTCGGCTTCGACATAGGCAAGGTCAAACTCCGCCGCGCGCGTCATCAGCTCTTCGAAGCCGACCGTGTGCTGGTCGACATAATCGCGGTCAATCAGGCCGTCTTGGCGCAGGACATTGATGATGCCCATCGCCAGCGCCGCGTCCGAGCCGGGTTTCGGCATGATGTGCCAGTCGGCCTGGCCGGCGGTTTTCGACTTCACGCAGTCGATGACAATAATCCGCGCGCCGTTCCTTTTGCGCGCATCGGCGAGATAGCGCCAGTGATGCAGATTGGTGCTGACACTGTTGCAGGCCCACACGACAATGGTTTTGGAATGCACGAAGCTTTCCGGATCGGTGCCGATGCTTGGCCCCAGCGTCATCAGATAGCCGCCAATATGGGCCGAGCCGCAGGCGGTGCGCTCCAGCACAGTGGCGCCCATGCGGTTGAAGAAGGGGTCGCCGACATTCAGCCCGTTCAGAACCCCGGAATTGCCGAGATAGTTATACGGAATGATCGCCTGCGGGCCGGATTCGGCGATGATCTGTTCCCATTTCGCGCCGATGGTCTCGATCGCCTCGTCCCAACTGATCCGTTGGAACTGGCGCGAGCCCTTCGGCCCGGTCCGCTTCATTGGATAGAGGATCCGGTCGGGATTATAGTGATGGGCGTCGAAATCATTGAGCTTTACGCACAGCGCGCCGCGCGTGAACGGATGGTCCGGATTGCCCTTCACGCTGACCAGCTTGTCGCCCTCGGTCTTGTAGATCATGCCGCAGGCATCGGGGCAGTCATGTGGGCAGGCGCCGAAAAAGGTTTTTGTGTCTTCCATGCTGGTCTCGGTCTCGCGTGTTTCAAGTCTATGCTGAAAGCCGTCGCAGGCTCAAACTCAGGCGGGCGTGTTGTCTTCCTGGCGCGCTGGCGCGTTAGGAGATTGATCAGGTCTCTGGCGGTCCACGGCGATGGTGCGCGATTTTGGGGCTGGATCGAAGGCAAGCTGAAGCACGTCCGGCCGGCTATAGTGCCCGACCGGATCGGCCAGCAGCTTGGAATAGACAATGCGCCCAAGGTCGATCTCGCCATAGGCGATGCCTTCTTCGTCCGGCGGGAGCAGTTCGCTGATGATCCCGCCATCCGGCCCGATAATGACGGCCATCCCGCCGCCGGGAATGACCTTGCCTTGCTTCTCGGGCGTATCGCATAGCCGATCGATCAACTCTTGTGTCAGCACGGCGGCTGAGGCCAGGACATAGCATTGTCCCTCGATGGCATAGACCTGACTGCAGGCGAGCGCGCCGGGGCGGGTCATCGCGTAATATGAGCCCGGCGGGCGCCCAAAGCCCGGCCAGGAGGCGACATGCACCTGCTCATGCTGGCTGAACATGGCCTGCTTGACGA
Source organism: Hyphomonadaceae bacterium (assembly GCA_022760335.1). Classification (GTDB taxonomy): domain Bacteria; phylum Pseudomonadota; class Alphaproteobacteria; order Caulobacterales; family Hyphomonadaceae; genus UBA5336. The sequence continues at coordinate 563 of JALEGE010000119.1, read as the reverse complement.
GGGGCTGGATATGCTCCCAGCAATTGAGCGCGCCCAGCCGCCCCAGCGGTGTGTCATGCACGGCGAGGTCACTGCCATCGCCTTCGCCGAAGACCGAGCGTTCAAGGCCGGTCGGGCGAAATTTCCGGCGGGTGGAAATCAACTCACCATCGGCGCCAATAATCGCTTGCGCCATGTAAAGCGTGCCGTGATCACGCTCCACAAAACCGATAACCACCGTGATGGCGCCAGCTTTCGCAGCCGCCTGCAGCGCGCGCATCTCATCGGAGTCGACGCGCATGGCATTCTCGAAATAGGGGCCGACAAACTGCATGCCCCAGGCGACAGAATCCAGAGAAACCCACCATGGCATGCCGGGGATCCAGCATTCGGGAAAGGCGACAAGCTGTGCGCCCTCACTGCTGGCTTTCTCTATATATCCGATCGCCTTTTCGATCCCCGCAGACAGGTCCAGAAAACAGGATGAGGCCTGCACAACACCTGCCTTGAAGGGTTTGGTGGAGCCATTCATTGCACCTCTCCATCGTTCCGGCCAAGCCGTGAGCATAAGAGGAGCCTACATT
>JALEGE010000118.1 GCA_022760335.1 Hyphomonadaceae bacterium | reverse complement strand
GCCCCCCCCCCCGCAACATGCGTGAACGCGAATGGCGCTCCAAACCCCATACCCGGCCCCTGCGCAAGGCCATGACCAGAGCGGAAATTGCCCTCTGGTCTCGCCTAAGGGGCCGTCAGCTCAACGGACACAAGTTCAGACGCCAACATCCAATAGACGATTATGTTGCTGACTTCGCATGCATTTCTGCCAAACTCATCGTGGAGGTCGATGGTTCTGTCCACGACACGGCCGATGCGCTTGAGCGGGATGCGGGGAGAACTCGCGATCTCATGTCACTTGGATGGTCACTTCTCCGCTTCAGCAATGAAGCGGTCCTTCACCGGACAGATCATGTCCTCAACGAAATCGCCTTGCGGCTCCCCCCTCCGACCGGCTCCGCCGGCCACCTCCCCCGTAAACGGGGGAGGAGCACGCAACGCGACAGGGAGTAATCTATGAACCTCGAAACCTTCAAATGGGATGTCGATGCAGACGGCATCGCCCACGCCATCTTCGATGTGCCCGGCCGCAGCATGAACACGCTGACCGCCAAGGCCGTCGCCGACATTATCGCGATCACCAAGGAAGTCAGCGAGAATGACGCCATCAAAGGCCTCGTCATCTCGTCAGGCAAACCCTCGGGCTTCTGCGCCGGGGCAGATCTCGGCGAAATGAATGAAAGCGCAGGCGGTGGCGGAAAGGCCACCTCCGAGATGAGCGAAGCCGAGCTGAAAGCAGCCCAGTTCGAACGCGGCTTCTCGCTCAACAAGACGCTGCGCGAGCTGGAAACCTGCGGCAAGCCGATTGCCTGCGCGCTCAATGGCCTGGCCCTCGGCGGCGGCCTGGAAGTGGCGCTTGCTTGCCATTATCGCGTTGCAGCCAATGACAATCCGAAGCTGCAATTCGGCCTGCCGGAAGCCAAGATCGGCCTCCTGCCCGGCGCCGGCGGTACCCAGCGCCTGCCGCGCCTGATCGGCGTTCAGGCCGCGCTGCCGCTGATCCTGCAGGGCGAAAGCTTCAAGGCAGACAAGGCGCTCGCCATGGGCGTTGTCGGCGAACTGGCGCCATCCGACGAAACCGTCAAGAGAGCCAAGGAATGGGTCAAAGCCAATCCGAACGCCAAGGCGCCGTGGGACGAGAAAGGATTCAAGATGCCCGGTGGACAGGTCCACCGCTCGCCCGGCGCTGGTCAGGTCGCAACCATGGCCAATGCCATGCTGATATCGAAGACTTATGGCAATTATCCCGCGCAGAAGAATATCCTGTCGTGCATCTATGAAGGCCAGCAGCTGCCGATCGATGCCGCCCTGCGCGTCGAGACGCGCTATTTCATCAACACCCAGCAACGCCCGGAAGCCAAGGCGATGATCCGCTCGCTGTTCCTGTCGATGCAGGAGCTGTCGAAGGGCGCCAACCGCCCGGCGGGCTATCCCAAGACCGAGTTCTCCAAGATCGCCGTCATCGGCGCCGGCCTGATGGGCGCAGGGATTGCCTATGTCCAGGCCAAGGCTGGCATCCCGACCGTGCTGGTGGATGTGTCCAAGGAAAACGCCGAGAAGGGCAAGGACTATTCCCGCCGCATCGTCGAGAAGGATATCTCGCGCGGCAAGACCACCCAGGAAAAAGGCGATGCCCTTCTGGAGCTGATCACGACCACGGACTCCTATGAAGATGTCCGCGGCGCCGACCTCGTTGTTGAAGCCGTATTCGAGAATGAAGAGCTGAAAGCCAAGATCACCGAAATGGCTGAAGCGGTTCTCGCCGATGACGCGGTTATGGGCTCCAACACGTCGACCCTGCCGATCACGGGCCTGGCAAAAGCTTCCAAGCGACCAGAAAACTTCATCGGCATCCACTTCTTCTCACCAGTTGAGCGGATGGGTCTGGTGGAAATCATCTCCGGCGAGCAGACCTCGGAGGCGACGCTCGCCAAGGCGGTGGATTATGTCCTGGCGATCCGCAAGACGCCGATCGCGGTGAATGATTTCCGCGGCTTCTACACCTCGCGCTGTTTCGGCACCTACACCCAGGAAGGCATGCACATGCTGTCTGAGGGCATCAAGCCGGCGATTATCGAGAATGTCGGGCGCCAGTCCGGCATGCCGATGGGCCCGCTGGAAGTCTCTGACAGTGTCGGCCTCGACACCGCACTGAAGATCGGGCGCGCCACAGCCGCCGCCATGGGCACCGATATTCAAAGCGATGACCGCCTGCAATATCTCGCCTGGCTGGTCGAAGACCAGGGCCGCGTGGGCCGCAAGGCCGGCAAGGGCTTCTATGATTACAATGAGAAGGGCAAGCCGTCCGCTCTCTGGCCGGACCTCAATTCCCGTCTCGATGTGAAGGTGGACGAATGCCCGCCGGAGCTGAAAACCGAACTCACAAACCGCCTCCTGATCCGCCAGGCCGTGGAAGTGGCGCGCTGCTTTGCCGAGGGCGTCATCACCGATGCGCGCGATGGCGATATCGGCTCGATCCTCGCCTGGGGCTTTGCACCCTATACCGGTGGGTGCTGCTCTTATATCGACCTCATCTGGGGCGTGGACAAATTCGTCGAGGAGGCTGACCGCCTCGCGGCAAAATATGGCGAGCGCTTCGCCGTGCCAGACATGTTGCGTGACATGGCCGCCAAGGGCGAGACCTTCTATTCGCGCTTCCCACCGGCCGGCAGCGAAGCAAAGGCCGCGGCCTGACCCCGCATTCCTCCCAGACCCAACACGGAAAAGCCGGGGCCCAGTGCTCCGGCTTTTTTGTTCAATCCGTAGTGTTGCGTATTGAGCATAATGCCACGCGCCCCAATGTGAATTGCATAAGCAAGAAGGAGCGCGCCCATGACCGTCACCTGCATGATCGGCGGCGCTGGACCGGCAGACCGCGCCGCGCTCGACTATGCCTGCAGCCTGGCTCGACGATTGAGCACTGAGTTGATCGGGCTCTGTGCCCTGCCCGACCCTGCCACGGCCCTGATCTATGCCACCTCGCCCTATATGATCGGCGTGGGCGGTCCTGCGGTCGATCATCTACGTGAGTCCCAGGAAAAATTGATCGAAGCTTGCGCAGACATGTTCAGCGAGGCCACAGCCCAAGCGGGCCTCGGCGACAAGGCCAGCTTCAAATCCGAAACCAATATGCCAGCCCGCGCCGCCATGGCCGCCGCGGCACTGAGCGATGCAACAGTCTTCCCTCATCCCGCTGGCGGGGGCGAACATGCCCTGAGCGAGGCTTTTGAGCGAACCATGATGGAGTCCGCCCTACCAGTTATTCTCGCACCGGCGGCGATGGCGGAAACCGGACGCGCCCTGATTGCATGGGATGGGAGCCCACAAGCAGCCCGGTCCATCCGGCTACACTTGCCCATTCTGAAACTGATGGACGAAATCATCATCGCTCAAAACCCGGAAGATATGGGACAAAGCAAGACACAGACAGCCAGCGCGCAACCCGCCGCCCTTGCCGACTGGCTGATGGCTCACGGCCTCAGCCACGAGATCGTGCAATTTGGCGGCGGTGTCGCGACCGGCCTGATGGATGCAGCCAAGCGCCATCGTTGTGAGATGATTGTCTCAGGCGCCTATGGCTCCAGCCGGGCGGGAGAAATGCTTTTTGGAGGGGCAACGCGAGGCCTGCTCAAAGCCGAGGACAGCCCGGCACTGGCGTTGGCGCATTAGACAAAGAAAAACGCCTCCCGCACCAATGGGCACGGGAGACGCCTGTTTGTTGCGCTCTGGCCGACCCTAGGCCGTTTCGTCTACGATCGGGGTCAGGATGATTTCCACGCGGCGGTCGGCCTCATAGCCAAGCCCGGTGGGCTGGTTCTCGCCCATACCAACAGCCTGAAGGCGCACAGGGCGCATGCCCTGACCGACCAGATAAGCCTGGACAGATTCAGCGCGCTGTTGCGAAAGCCGCATATTATAGTCCGCTGCGCCATCGGCACTGGCATGGCCAACTACGTCGACAGCGGTCTGGGGATATTCCACCAGGGTCGTCGCGACATTGTTCAGCGAACCGTGGAATGCAGGTTTGATCGCTGCGCTGTTCACGTCAAAGGTGATCGAGGACGGCATATTCAGCGCGATCTGGTCGCCATTGCGTGCCACCTCAATACCCGTGCCAGCCGTGGCCTCACGCAGCTTGCGCTCCTGCTCGTCCATATAGACGCCGACAGCGGCGCCCGCGAGGCCGCCAACAACCGCACCAATCGCGGCGTTGCGCTTGTCATCGCCGCCGGCCAGTGTGCCAAGGCCCGCGCCGACAATGGCGCCGCCAGCCGTAGTGCCCACAGTACGGTTGCTGGGGCCTTGTTGGCAGCCCGCCATGACAAGCGTGGCGGCAATTGCAGTCAGGGTGATGGATTTCTTCATGATATCCTCCGTTGTCACTCCCGTATGGAAGCTAACGCCTTGGGATATAGGAAGGTTTCATCGGATTCTTCATGAATTCTTGGAAACCTATCTCGGTTACATCTGTGGTCGGACAATCACCTTGCCCACCACGTTGCGCTGTTGCAGCAACCCCATTGCCTCACGTGTTCGCTCCAATGGCAGTTCGGCATGCACATGCGGCCGGGTCTTGCCCTCGCGGGCCCATTTCCAGATCGCCTCAATATTTTCCCGGCCGCGAACTGGGAATTGCCGGCCATATTCTCCCGCACGCACGCCGACCACGGAGAACCCCTTGATCAGAGGCATATTGGTCTTCACATCGGCAATGCGCCCGGAGGCAAACCCGACGACCAGAAGCCGCCCATCAAAGGCGATGCACCGTACAGATTCATCAAACACATCCCCGCCGACAGGGTCGAAGATCACATCTGCGCCGCGTCCATCGGTGAGTGCCTTGACCGCCTCCCGAAATCCATCCGAAGCGAGGATGACATGGTCAGCCCCGCTGGCCTCCAACGCGGCGACTTTCCCAGGCGAGCCGGTGGTCGCGATCACTTGCGCGCCAAGCAACTTGCCCACCTCAACGGCAGCAAGCCCCACCCCGCCACTGGCACCATGTACCAAAACGGTCTCCCCTGGCTGCAGACGCGCACGCCGCACGAGCGAAACATATGCGGTAAGATACGCCGCCGGATAAGCAGCCGCTTCGGCAAAGCTGAAAGACTTTGGCTTTGGCATCAAGGTGTCCGTGCCAAGCACCAGATTTTCGGCGAAGGCGCCATGGCGCACACCGCCGACAACCTCATCACCAGGCTGGAACCCGCTCACGCCTTCGCCAATTTCTTCCACAATGCCAGACATATCCATGCCTGGCGTGAACGGAGGCTCCAGCTTTAGCTGATACTTGCCCTGGCAGAGCAGGATGTCGGGAAAGTTGACGCTCGCGGCCTCCACGCGCACACGCACTTCACCTCCGGCTGGTGGGTACGTCTCAGCCTCGGTGAGCCCGGTACCACTCAGATCATCGGTTAAGGCATGGCAGACAAATGCGCGATGTGTGGCCATCCTCAGACCTTGGCCTTACGGCCCTCATATGCATCGCGCACCATGAAGGCGATCTCGCGGCAAGCAATGTCTGCGGCTGGAGAGACCGCCGTAAAGGCGGTGAACCCATGCGCCAGACGATCATAGCATTTGTAGATCACCTCCACACCGGCTGCATCCAGATGGTCCGCATAGGCCTTGCCTTCGTCCACCAGAGGATCAAAGCCGGCCGTGATGACGATTGCCGGCGGCAAGCCTTCCAGATTCATTTCCTGCGCCGGAGAGATACGCAGGTCTGTCGGATCAGTCCCCTCAGGCAGATAATGCCCCATGAACCAGTTCATGGTGTCGGTGGAAAGCGGATAGGTCTCGCCATACAGGCTGCGCGAGGGGAGGTCCTCACTGATATCGGTCGCCGGATAAATCAGCAATTGCAGCACCGGTAACGGCACACCATTGCGCTGACACTCTTGCGCCAGAATGGCGCAGAAGTTTCCGCCCATGCTGTCCCCGCCAATCGCCGCCTCACCTGCTGGCGCACCATATTGTCCTGCGTTTTTCAGCGCCCACTCATAGGCAAACTCGAAATCCTCAAGGCCTGCCGGCCAGGGATGTTCCGGCGCCAGGCGGTAATCCACCGACAGGACCGGACAACGCGCGGTCTTCGCGATCATGGTTGCAAAGGCGTGGCAGGTTTCCAGGTCGCCGATCACGCCACCGCCGAAATGAGCATAGACCATGATCGGGGCTCCCGGATCCTGGCTCTCCGGCCGATAGAGGCGCACCGGGATTTCACGGCCAGGCGCATTAAGCGTCATGTTCTCCCAGGAGACGCCAGGCTCCGGTTCGGCCTGGAACATGGCCAGCCCTGCAGCTGACGCCGCCCGGCCCTGCTGTGCCGTCAGAGATGACATGGGCGGCTGCTTTGCCGCGCCATGCGCCAGGAACTGGAAATGCGGATCAAGTACCCGCCCGCCGATTTCCACCGGCTTGCCCCCGGCGAGCTTGACCAGCCAGCCATCGGGAAGCTTCAACAGCAATTTTGCGATGGTGGCTTGCAGGCTCATCTCGCGGCTCCTCCATGATCCCTGTCGAACAGTCGGGCGTTTTACACACCCTTTTTTTTAATCTTGAAAACAACAATCCACGCCTGAAATTCCCGACAGGAACAATTCACTGGCCACGCGTGTCGCTCCGTCCACATCAACAGGATGACGCCGCAACATGAGATCACCAAACTCCAAGGCAATTCCAACTGCGGCTGCGGTGATATATTCAGTATCGAAATGCGGGCTGTCAGCTTCGTCGAAGAAACTGTCGAGTGCGCAGCGCACTTCGGTCAAAACAGCATCCATCTCAGGTGTATCATAACGCACAGCGGCGAGCTTCATCTGCGACGCGCCCAATCGAAGCGCGGTTTCGTTCTCATCCTTGAGAAACGAGAAATAGGCGTGGAAGGCCGCGCGGATATAGGATTTCACATCCGGCGCCGCCGCGCGCACTTTCGCCAAACGTGGCCGGAACCGCGAAGTCGACAGCTCCGCCAAAGCCTTCACCACTTCTTCCTTGGACTTGAAGTAATTGTAGAAAGTTCCCGCCGCGAGGTCCGTTTCGCGGATAATGTCACGCACTGTCGCGGACTCCATGCCCATGCGGGCAAACACAGCCCGGGCGGCCTCCAGGATCGCTTCCCGGTTTGCCGCCTTGGCCTGAGCGCGTCGCCCATCGCCTGGCCGCTGTTTTGTCTCTGTATCGCCCATGGAATCCCTGACTGTCTCTACAGGCGACACGTCAGCCTATTCGTGACGCCCCGTCAACTTTTCCGCCTTCATCCAGGCGCAATCGCCGCCGTGTGGCCAGGAACATACCCCAAATAACGCGTAGCAGGATGAGTCCCAGCACACCCAGCATGGGCTCACCCAACGCCAGCATGGCGCCAAACCCTGCGAAAATACCAAAATGCAGCACAATGATCCGGCCATAAGGCGCGCCCATTTCCTCTTTCAGATCCGCATCTCGCAACTCGCCGCGCAGCACCCCATCGGTGAGATAGACGATCAGATTATACCCCAAGATCATAATAAGGATCGAAGCCATGCCCGGCGCAAAGCTGATCATATAGCCGATCAGGCCCAATGGATTCGGGAACCCGTCAGACATGGGCCCTGCGGAGACGCTGTCCATTCCGGACTCCGCCATACCCGACAGGGCGACTACGAAAACGCCGTGCACGAAACAGAACATGCCATAGTGAAAGGCGAAAAAGATCACCAGGAACACCGCTCCGACACTCGACGCAACACCCTGCATGGCGCCTGCGGTCAGGATGCGCAGCGCTGTGATCCCGCCGATGACGACATTTTCGAGCCAATAAAGAAAGACCAGCGGGGTCGCCGCCCAGCCGAGGAAAAGCACGGCAAAAACCGGCAGGAGATCAACAATCAGGCCAAGCAGGGCGACAGGGTCGCGATAAGTACGCGCCAGCAGCGCCGGATCCATATTCCACGCCATGGCGCTCCCCACTCCCCGTGAATCGCCGCTAGCCTAGCTCATTTCCCCACTTGGGTCATATGCAGGCCAGCTGAAAGGATCTGTTGGCACCAGGTCCCAGACACCGCGCGCGCCCCATTCGCCGAGCAGCACCTCATAATGGACATGGATTGCGGTGGCATTCCCAGACTGGCCCATCATGCCCAGAGCCTGACCAAAGCCGATCACTGTGCCCTCGACAATATCCGGCTCCAACCGGTCGAAATGGGCATATCGGGTTGAAACGCCTGAGCCATGGTCGATCACAACGTTCAAGCCATATCCAGAGGCACGCCCTACTTCGCGGATCACGCCTGGACCACCAGAGAAGACCATGCTGGCAGGGCGCGCCTTCAGGTCGATACCTTCATGCATTTTTCCACTTCGTGGACCGAACCCGGAACTGAGACAGGCATCATTGGTTGGCACGGTCGCGAGGATAACAGCGTCATTCACGACAATCAGCGGTGAAAAGGCGATCAGACCATCACTGGAACGCGGCGGTGGATTGGAGACATGGCCAACACAGATCGGGAGCCACGCATCAGGCAAATAGGGCCCTTGCATCGCTATTGGACCCATGCGGGAAGCAGAATGTCCCGGAGATGGCGCAGCTGCTGGCCCGGCCGAGGCAGAGACAGGCGCCCCGGAACTTGAGAGAGACCGCGGCGGTGGTGGCGAAGAAGCGCAGGCGCCAATGCCCAGCGCGACAGCCAGGCCAAATGCCCCCCGCATATATGTCACTGTGCGGCGATGGCCGGCTCTGCCGCGCTGACAGCAAGCTGAAAATCTTCTTCCCAGCCTTCCAGTTCAGTCAGCAGGTGCAATGGCCCCTCATTCGCGAGCAAGACCCGTGCACGCTGCCATCCTTCCGGACGGCCAAGTTCCAGCGCGGCTCTGGTGACATCCACATCCGCAAGCGCCTCGGGCAAATCCTGCCAGCCTGCTTCGATCACGCGCTCACCTGCTTGCAGCACGCGCGCGCGCAAGGTTTCCAGAGAACGGGAAATGGACGGAGGAACATGGCTCACTGTAACACCTTCTTTCGCTTCGTCCCCTCACTGACTTCTCTAAGCAAATCTGTCACATATTGGTTAAAATCAACCTGCATTGTGTGACGCGGTGCATCATAAAAATGGCCCTTATGACGCATTTCATCTGCCGCAATTACGTTAATCATCTCTGAATCATCCGGCAGGGCGTAGCTTCCGGAAAGATGCGCAGCGACCAGCTTTGATTGCTGCTCTGCAAAATTCACAAGTGTGGGAAGTGGCTGGGCAAGACCGAGAAAGTACAAATTATTATATCCGGGTTTCAGGATTCGCTTGTACAGCGCGAAGCGATTCTCCTGCGGGATCAATTGCGGATCATCAAAGAACGGGAAGCTGACCTTGTACCCGGTCGCCCAGATAATGGCGTCGAATGGCTCTTTGACGCCATCAGCGAACACGACACCATCAGGTTCGAGCCGCTCCATCGCACCTCTCGGAACAATATCGCCACAGCCGACCCGGGTCAGAAACTCACCCGACACTGAAGGGTGGGCGTCCAGCGGCTCGTGATCCGGCTTGGGCAGGCCATAGTCTTCCATCCGTCCAATGGTCTTTTTAAGCTTGGCACGGGCAAGCGCCCGGCCAATCCTGTTCGGCAGCCAGCCCGGCAGGACAGCCTTGTCGGCGGGCTTGCCGTCAATATATTTCGGCAACACCCAAACCCCTCTGCGCATGGAGACCACAAGGCGTTTCGCAATCGGTCGCTGAGAGAGCTCAGACGCAATGTCCATTGCGGAATTGCCCGCCCCGACAATCAGGACACGTTTGCCGCGGAAATCGTATGGCGCAAAGGGATCACGATAGGTGTGAGAGTGAATTTGATATCCGTCAAATTCTCCCGGATATTCCGGGATGCGTGGATCCCAATGATGTCCATTGGCCACGATCAGGGCCTTGTATCTGCAGGTTTCTCCAGTTGACAGCGTGACATTCCAGTCTCCATCCGGACGCCGCTGGCAAAGCTCAACCCGCGTGTTGAAGCTGATTGTTTCGCGCAGTCCAAAATGGTCCACATAGTCGTGAAAATACTGCAAGAGCTGACGATGGTGGGGAAAGTCCGGCCACTCCTCCGGCACTGGAAAATCCTCGAAAGCCAGCCGCCATTTGGATGTGTCTATGTGCAAGCTCTCATAGCATGAAGACGCACCATTGGGGTTGTTGAAATACCAGTTACCGCCAATGTCATCGGACATCTCGAAGCAATCATAGGCTATCGCATGATCCTTCAGGCGTTTGGCCATGGTGAAGCCGGAACATCCCGCCCCAATGATGCAGACCTTGCGGCCCATCTGCTGTGCCGCGACCATGTGTTCCTCCCAATTTTCCCTGTCTCGGCCCTTGTTTTTCAGACCTTTAGAGGATGGTATCGGCCAACATTGGAAGATCAAAGACCCGCCCTTGGGGAAACCACACATGACAGATGAACCTGACGAAATCCCCCTGGAGCTGATCCGAAAATATGCTTCCATGATGATGCAAGGCGTTCCCTGGGCTGCGTTTCTGGGGTTTGAGGTCACGGATATTG
>JALEGE010000117.1 GCA_022760335.1 Hyphomonadaceae bacterium | reverse complement strand
TTGGGGGTGCGGGCGCGGTGCGAGTGTATCGCTTTACTGACTGCATCGCGCCCGCCCCCTCGGTCCCCCTCCCGCATTCGGGAGGGGGAGGCGCGGGTCGCAGAGTATCAGCCAAACAGTTCATCACGCCGCCCTCCCCGCATAGCCGGCATGGTGAGCGGTGCAGATGGCGCATGCCAGCGCATCGGCGGCATCCGAAGTCATCTTCCCGGCGCGCGGCAAAAGCCGCTGGACCATGAAGCTCACCTGATCCTTGTCCGCCGCGCCTGTACCGACTACGGCGAGCTTGATCTGGCGCGGGGCAAATTCGTGCACATCCAGGCCCTCGCGCGCGAGCGCCGCCATGGCCGCCCCGCGCGCCTGGCCGAGCTTCAGCGCGGAACGCGCGCCGGCATTGACCAGTGTCTCCTCCACGCCGGCGGCATGCGGACGGTGGGCGAGCACCAGCGCAGAAACTTCCGAAAAGATCCCGGCCAACCGCACGGCCAGCGGCGCGGAAGGCTCCACGCGGATCACGCCATGGGCAACATGGGCGAGCCGCGCACCGGTCTGATCGACCACGCCCCAGCCTGTCGCGCGTAGGCCCGGATCGATGCCGAGAATACGAATCGTATGAGTCATGCATGCACTCTAACGCGCCGGAGGGTTAATGTCCCCTTGCCGTTTTCCTGATTTGTTCATGCCCATGATGATATTCCAATCCTCTCTTGGAGGCTGGGCATTTTTCTGCCGATGGAGACAAGCTCCTGCAGCTAGCTGAAATCAAACAGCATTTATGCTGCATTGCACAAATGCAAATCTGCTCCACGCCATGAGCAGCTTTTGGTCATCGTCTGGTCACGCATTTACAGGCATATTCAACACATGATGAAGCGCGAAATTCAAACTGAGACTCGCGACGGCGCGTCAATCTTGCTGCGTCCGCTTTGTCGCGCAGACAGACCTCGTCTTGCCCGGACGATCGAAGATTTTTCAGATCGCTCTCGCTATATGCGCTTTTTCACCTGCGCCAAGCGCTTGCCTGACCATGTTATCGATAAACTGGTGGATGTGGACAATTCCCATCATATCGCCTGGGGCGCACTGGACGAGGTGGATGGCGAGGTACGCACACTTGGTGGCTGCCACGCCATGCGCAGAGATGAGGGCGCGGAAGCCGAGCTGGCCTTTGGCGTACTGGACGCGTTTCACGGACAGGGTGTGGCGCGCATGCTGATCGCTGCGGTGGTGCATGATTGTGCGCGCATGGGCATTACCACGCTGCATGCCGATACATTATCGGAAAACCGCAATGCCGCCAATCTGCTGCGCCGCATCGGTGGGTTCTGCGTGGAAGCCGCCGATGGGGTGTATACTTTCCGCGTAGATGTCCGCGAAGCCGAGCGCCGCCTACGCCAGATGACCAGCCTGCGCGCACTGGACCAGGTGTTCCAGGCTCTGGATACCGAGGATGTCCTGCGCGCGGCCTAATTGGCACAAGTGCCTCGTTTCGCCCGCAATTACGTCCTGAAATCGGCATCATGGTGCGCCAAGCCTGCCCGCGCAGCAGGAAGGAACAGGGACATGGCCAACACGCTCAAACTCGCCCTTGGCGCCACAGCGCTCATGCTGGTCGCTGCATGTTCGGCGCATGTGCAGACCACATCCGGGGCGGACTATCTGGCGCGCTATGAGAGCTATGCCACGCCCAGCACGGTCAAGCCTGACACGGTGGATGCGGAAATTCGCGAGATTGCAGCGATCGAGCCCAATCTGCAATTCCCGGCCCGGATCGGCCTGGCTCGGATCGAACATGGTCGCTTGACGGGCCTGCCGGAGCCCGAGGCTTTCGTCTGGGGTGACCTTGCGGACCAACTCGGCCCCGATTTTGGCACTTTCGCACCGGTCAGCCCGCTGATCGCGGCCATGGTGGATTCCACACCGCACAATTCCTCTTGGGACACAAATGCCCTGATCGCTGATATCCGCCGCGGCGCCGCGCGCCAGCATCTCGATTATGTGCTGGTCTATGAAGTGAATTCACAGCGCGACGAGCGCGCCAACGGGCTGGCCCTCGCCGACCTCACCATTATCGGCATGTTCGTTCTGCCTTCGCGCGATGTCGAGGTGGAAGCCACCGCCAGCGCCATTCTGATCGATGTGCGCAATGGCTATCCCTACGCGACGCTGACCGGCTTTGCGGAAAAGGATGGCATGGCGCGCGTTGTCTCCACCAGATCGCACACCGACGCGCTGAGCGAGGATGCCGAACTGCGCGCCGTGGAAGCCCTCGTCGATGAGGCTGCCAATGCGTTCGAACAGCTTGCGATCGCAGCAGAAGAAATGAAAACCGGCGCGCCTTAGGAAACGCGCTCAACCATCATATGCTTGATCTTGGCGATGGCCTTGGCCGGGTTCAGGCCCTTGGGGCAGACTTGGGCGCAGTTCATGATGGTGTGACAGCGATAAAGCTTGAACGGGTCTTCAAGATCATCCAGGCGCTCGCCAGTGGCTTCGTCGCGGCTGTCGATCAGCCAGCGATAGGCCTGCAGCAGGGCGGCGGGCCCGAGATACTTGTCGCCGTTCCACCAATAAGACGGGCACGAGGTCGAGCAGGAGGCGCACAGGATGCACTCATAGAGGCCATTGAGCTCGTTACGCTGGTCTTCCGACTGTTTCCATTCCTTCTCAGGCTCTGGCGTGTCGGTTTTCAGGAAGGGCTGCACATAGGCGTGCTGGGCGTAGAAATTCGTCAGATCCGGGACCAGGTCGCGCACCACAGGCAAATGCGGCAGGGGCGCGATGGTGATCGTGTTTCCGGCCACCTCGTCCCAGCCTTTTGTGCAGGCGATGGTGTTGTTGCCGCCGATATTCATCGCGCAGGAACCGCACACACCCTCGCGGCAGGAGCGGCGGAACGCCAGGCTCGGGTCCACATTGTTCTTGATATAGATCAGGACGTCGAGAACCATCGGGCCGCACTTTGTGAGATCGACCCAAAAGGTGTCCCAGCGCGGCTGGCCGCCCTCTTCCGGGCTATAGCGATAGATCTTGAACTTTTTCAGCTTCGCCGCGCCTTCGGGCTTCGGCCATGTCTTGCCGGTCACCAGTTTTGAATTGCGCGGAAGTGTCAGCTGAACCATGTGCAGATCCTATCCTCTCAAGCTGTAGGTGATGTACAGCCATGGAGACAGAACGCCATGGCTTGCACTGTGGACTGGACGCTTTGCCGCACCGGGCTGTTCTGCCTTATGAGAAAGCATCGCGCACGGCAGATCCGTCGCCAGCCCAGTTGGGGTCGGTTTTCGCAACCAGGGCCGGAACGCCCGCGGAGACGAAATGGGTCGCGGCATAGAGCACGGCATAGCCGATCAGCATGAGCCCAAGGCTGATCCACAGTGTCGGGGACGTCACCACGCCACTGAAATCACCCGCCTCCAGTGCCTGGACATTTGGAATAATGGCGCCCATCAAACCAAATACGAGCACCAGTTGCAGCACCTGTCCGGCAATCGCGGAGACAATATAGATCACCGCATAGGCACCGAACATCTGCCAGAACCGGCCCTTGCTCGCCCCCCATGCCGCGGCAAACTGGATCTTGCGGTCGCGCACGGTCATCGCGGCGGCGGGCGACAGGCGCACCATAATGAAAATCATGGCGCAAAACGCGGCAATGCCAAGCACGACAGCCACAAGCCCGGCAAGCACGGCCGCGCCATCTCCGCCACCTGATGCGGCTGCCGCACCGATTATGCCGACCGGCACAAAAACCACGATTGCAAAACCGATATAGAGTGCGAAGAAAACCAGGCCGTAGAGTAGGCCAACTACGATCAGGCGCCACTCATCACCGCCAAGCGCCAGAGTAAAGCCTCGGTCACGAACATATTGCCGCTGCACGCAGCCCTCAAGCATCGCCCAGACAAGCAACATAAGAGGAAACGCCAGCGCATAACCGCCGAGTATGGGCCCAAGAATACCCATGACCTCATCAGGGTCGGGCTCGCCCATGGGCGAATTGGCCATAACTTCAAATAGCCGAATGTAAGCCGGCCCGATCAAAGCTCCGATCAGGGCAAATGCGAGACCATAGAACAGGGCATAGGCCAAGGTGAACTTTATGATGAACCTAGCTGGCGATGGGGTCTTTGAGAAATGCGACAGCGCATCTCCAAAACTGAATGCCTGAACCACCATCTTAGCCTCCCAGCTCACGCCGAAAATAAACTTATCGTGTGTCCATGACAGTTCAATAGCCCGGCTTGTGCAGGATCAGAACTGCATCAAGAGCCAGTCCGAAATAAAAAAACACTCCGAGCATGGAAGCCCGGAGCGCCTTTGAATTCAATGCCTTGAAGCCTAGTAGACCCGTGCCTTCGGCTCGATATAGGCGATGTCGTTGGACATGGTGTAGTCGTGGGTCGGGCGGTAGTCGATGGTGACATGGCCGCCTTCGTCCACCCAGGCCAGGGTGTGCTTCATCCACTTTTCATCATCGCGGTCTGAGAAATCCTCGCGGGCATGGGCGCCCCGGCTTTCCTCGCGATTGGCCGCCGAGTTCACCGTTACGGCGGCCTGGGCGATGAGATTGTCGAATTCCAGCGCCTCCACCAGGTCGGTGTTCCAGACCATGGTGCGGTCGGACACATCGATGCCGGGCAGTTTGGCAAACACGCCGTCGATCTTCTCAACACCTTCGCGCAGCACGTCGCCGGTGCGGAACACCGCGCAATTGCCCTGCATGGCCTTCTGCATTTCCAGGCGCAGCTTGGCGACCGGCTGGTCACCCGACGCGTTGCGCATCTTGTCGAGGCGCGCCAGATGCTTGTCGGTCCAGGCATCCTTCATTTCCGGCTGGGTCGCACCGGCATCCACCGACGCCCCGCAATGCAGGCCCGCCGCGCGGCCGAACACAACCAGGTCAATCAGCGAGTTCGAGCCGAGACGGTTGGCGCCATGCACCGACACACAGGCCGCCTCGCCCACAGCCATCAGGCCGGGCACCACATGGTCGGGATCACCATTGGCCTTGGTCAGCACTTCGCCGTGATAATTGGTCGGGATACCGCCCATATTATAGTGCACGGTCGGGATCACCGGGATCGGCTCCTTGGTGACATCCACGCCGGAGAAGATGCGCGCGCTTTCGGAAATGCCGGGCAGACGCTCGGCCAGGGTTTCCGGCGGCAGGTGGTTGAGGTTGAGGTGAATATGGTCGTTTTCCTCGCCCACACCGCGCCCCTCGCGGATTTCCATGGTCATGGCGCGCGAGACGACATCGCGCGAGGCGAGATCCTTCGCGGACGGGGCATAGCGCTCCATGAAGCGCTCGCCTTCCGAGTTCGTCAGATACCCGCCCTCGCCGCGTGCACCTTCGGTGATCAGGCAGCCGGCGCCATAAATGCCGGTCGGGTGGAACTGCACGAACTCCATATCCTGAAGCGGCAGGCCGGCGCGCAGCACCATGGCATTGCCGTCGCCAGTGCAGGTATGGGCTGAGGTGCATGAGAAGAAAGCCCGGCCATAGCCGCCAGTCGCCAGCACGACTTTCTGCGCGCGGAAGCGATGCAGCGTGCCATCGTCGAGTTTCCAGGCGGTCACACCGCGACAGGCGCCTTCCTCATCCATGATAAGGTCCATGGCGAAATACTCGATGAAAAATTCCGTCTCTTCCTTCACGCACTGGCCGTAAAGCGTGTGCAGCATGGCATGGCCGGTGCGGTCAGCCGCGGCGCAGGTGCGCTGGACCGGACCTTCGCCGAAATTCTTGGTCATGCCGCCAAAGGCACGCTGATAGATCTTGCCTTCTTCGGTGCGCGAGAAGGGCATGCCCCAGTGTTCCAGCTCGTAAACGGCGGCCGGCGCGTTGCGGCAAAGATACTCGATGGCATCCTGGTCGCCGAGCCAGTCAGACCCCTTCACGGTGTCATACATGTGCCAGCGCCAGTCATCCTGAGACATGTTGCCCAGCGAGGCGGCGATCCCGCCCTGGGCCGCCACGGTGTGCGAGCGTGTGGGGAAAACCTTGGTGATACAGGCCGTTCTGAGGCCGGCCTGTGCGGCGCCGAGTGCGGCGCGCAGGCCGGAACCGCCGGCGCCGACCACAACCACGTCATATGTATGATCGATCCACTTGTATTCGCTCATCGCCGCATATTCCTTCCGCTGGCCTGTCGCGCGCTAAACGCCGGCCGTGAACCAGATTTTCAGGACAGAGACCGCCACGGTCACGAACAGTGCGATGCTCGCAAAGCTGTTCAGGATCAGAAGGGCACTCTTCATACCTGGAGTATAGATGTAGTCCTCGATCACCACCTGCATACCAAGACGCATATGGTAGAACGCCGCACCCGCGGTGAGAATCAACAGGATCGCATTCCAGGGCTGGGCCACCCAGTCCTGCGCGCCATCATAGCCGGCCTGAACCGCATTGATCACCGAGAACAGGAACCATGGAACGAGGAAAATCAGCGCAATGGCTGAAACACGCTGACGAATATGATGCTCTGTCCCGGCCTTGGCCGATCCCAGTCCACGGGCACGAGCGGTGGGCGTGGCGAAATCCTGATTGCTGGACATGTGCGCGCCTCTCCTAGATATACGCCGCCGCGAACCAGATGGCCGCAGCGCCGACAATGGCGAAGATATAGTTGAAGGCCGACCAGGCGCTCGCTGTCTTGGGCTCAAACCCCAGATGGGGACCATCCCAGAGCAGGTGGCGAATGCCGTTCGCGAGGTGAAAGAGCACTGCAGCGGCCCAGAGAACAAGCAAAATCTGGCCGAATACAGAGCTGATGATTGATTCGATAACTGTGTAGCACTCCGCCGGAGCCCCATCGGCCTTGGCGGGCATGGCCAGCGCGAAGACCCAGGCGGTGATAAGAAAAGTGCCGAAATACAGCGCGACACCCGTGATCCGCTGCGTAATCGAAGCCGCCATGGTCAGGTGAGGTTTCCACACCTGCAGATGGGGCGACATGGGACGTGGATCGGTCCAATCACCGCTCGACATATGGCCAACCTCTCTTGCTTTACATGTTTGGTGGTGGTTCTAGAGACGGATGAATTACTGTCAACGCGCAGTTTTGGCTGGGAGCGCGCGCTGTGTCGTCGCGGCACTGTGCCTTATATTTTCTGTACCTGCTGCAGCGACGGCCGAGCCAGTGCCGCTTTCCGGCGCGATGGCCGAGGCAGGCGCGCTGGACAGGATCATCGCGGACTATAGCGCGTTCCGCCGCCGGCATGATCCCTCCGCGAGGGCGCGCGGAACAGGAACAGGGCCGACAGCCTGGCCGGATGTGTCACCACAGGCAGTCCACGTGCAGGCCGAAGAAGCTGCAGCCCTTCTGGATCGTTTGGGAGAGATCGAGACTGACCGGGTCATAGATCAAGCCATTCTCGAACACATCCTCACCGAGATCCTGATCGAGACACATCATGACACTCCGCGCCTGCCCTTCACCGGCGATAGCGGGTTTCATTCCTGGCCGGTCTTTGCTGCCGCACGCGCGCGAATTCGCTCGGTTGCCGATGCCGAGGCCTATATCGCCCGACTGAACGACACGCCGCGTTACTTCCAGCAGAATGTCGAGAATATGCGCCGTGGCATCGCGACCGGGTGGACCTCCCATACCGATCCGCTGGCCACAACGCTGGATCAGGTCGCCGAGCAAGTGGTGGAAACGCCCGAAGCCTCAGACCTTTATGCCCCACTCAGCAGTCTGCCGGACAGCTTTACCAGCGCAGACCGCGCGCGCCTGCAGCGAGAAGGCCGCGAAGCCGTCACCGCCACTATTGAGAGCTATCGCGAGCTGCTCACGTTTCTGGAAACCGAGTACGCCCCACATGCCCGGGAAAAACCCGGCCTTGCCAGTCTGCGCGGCGGACGCGGCATCTATGCCGACCTGGTGTCCATACACACCGCCGGTGCCGGCCTCAGCCCGGAAGAAATCCATGCGATCGGCCAGACGGAAGTCGCGCGCATTCGCGAGGAAATGCTCGCCATCATCGCCGAGGTCGGCTTTGACGGCAGTCTGCAGGATTTCATCGCCTTCCTTCGGGAGGATCCGCGCTTTTATGCCCGCACGCCATCGGACCTGATCGAAAAGGCCTCGACCATTTCCAAACGGCTGGATGCGATCCTGCCGCAATATTTCGGGCGCCTGCCACGGCTGCCTTATGGTGTCTCGCCTGTGCCGGCCTCAATTGCGCCGGGCTATACCACGGGCCGCTATGTACAGGGCGACCAGGAAACTGGCCGTTCTGGCACCTATCTGGTGAACACGTATCGGCTGGACCAGCGCCCGCTGTATGAGCTGCCGGCCCTGACCGCGCATGAGGCCGTGCCGGGACATCATCTTCAGATCGCACTCGCCCAGGAACTGGAAGGCGTACCCGAGTTCCGGCGCAGCTTTTACGCCACCGCCTTTGGCGAAGGCTGGGGCCTATACTCTGAAAAACTTGCCGGTGAGGCGGGCCTCTATGAGACGCCTTATGAACGCTTCGGGCAGCTCTCCTATGAGATGTGGCGCGCCTGCCGGCTGGTCGCCGATACGGGTCTGCACTGGTATGGCTGGTCGCGCGCCCAGGCCGAGGCCTGCTTTATCGAGAACACCGCGCTCAGCCCGCTGAACATCGAGACCGAGGTGACGCGTTATATCGGCTGGCCGGGCCAGGCCGTGGCCTACAAGGTCGGCGAACTGAAAATCCTGGAGCTGCGCACGGAAGCCAGGCAGGCGCTGGGCGCCGATTTCGACATCCGCGCCTTCCATGACCATCTGCTCGGCGAAGGCTCCATGCCGCTCTCGACGCTCTCGGCCCGCATGCACCAGTGGATTGAGGATCAACTGGCGCATGGCGAAGCCGCTGCGGCACACCTGCCCTGAACAACGCGCAGACAGGGTATATGGCGGCATGAAGATCACCATCATCGAAACCGGCCGGCCCATGGCGCCGCTGCGGGATCGCTTTCCGAACTATCCCGCCATGTTCGAAGCCTTGATCTCATGCGCTGATGACGGGTTCTCCTATGAGACAGTCGCGTTGCTCGACGGCGCGCCGCTGCCCGATCCGGAAACACTGGACGCCGTGCTGATCACCGGTTCACCGGCTGGGGTCTATGATCCCGAGCCCTGGATGCCGATGCTGATGGATTTCATCCGCTGGTGTGCGGCCAAGTCTGTTCCCCAGGTCGGGATATGTTTCGGCCATCAGGCCATGGCCCAGGCGCTGGGTGGCCAGGTGGTGAAATCGCCCAAGGGCTGGGGGCTTGGGCGGCACACATATGACGTCGCCGCGCGCCAGTCCTGGATGGGCGAGGAAGCACCCGAAACATTTGCGCTGGCGGTCAGCCATCAGGACCAGGTCATCGCACCACCGCCCGGCGCAATTGTCACCGCCGCGTCAGATTTCTGCGTCTTTGCCGGCCTCGCCTATGCCCAGGGGCCGGCCATCAGCTTTCAGGGCCATCCGGAATTTTCCGACGCTTTCTCTGCCGCGCTGTATGAAAACCGCCGCCACGATCCACTGACCGACGACCAGGTCGACACCGCTGTGGCCTCGCTTGAGCAGCCGGAGGACAATGACCTGCTGGCCCAATGGATCGCCGCCTTCTATCGCGGCGTGGCCGAGACCAGGGGGAGCAGTTAGAGCGGATTAAACTCTGGCGAAACACATTTACTCCGTAGACACCTGCGAAGGCAGGTGTCCATGGACAACCCTCTCAACCGGGAACTCTTGGCCCGCATCTTTCGTCCATGGATCCCCGCTTTCGCGGGGATTCGCGGATCTCAAATGTTATCCTCAAACTTATAGTGCCCTACCCTTCACACAGGGGATTGGCCTCCAGATAGGCCTCAAGTTCCGGCACATCGCTTTCCAGCAACGTGCCGGCCTCGGCCTGGACATCCCAGAAATGCTTGATCTGTGCGAGATGGTAACAGCGCTCCACCTCGCGCTCGGCCCCGCGCGCCTTGTAGAACTCGTGCAGCTGAACATGCTGAACCATGATGGCGCGCTGGTTGGAGCCGATCTCGGGCTCTTCGTCATAGCGCGCCTGGAACCACTCGGTCGCGCCAAGCAGGCTTTCCTCGGCCTCGTCATAGCGTTCCAGCGCCAGCAAGCTGTAGGCCATCTCGCCATAATAGGTCGCCAACGAGCGCCGCGCATCGCGGTCATTCGGGTCGCGCCGGGCGCGCTCTGCCGCCAGGTCCAGCGCGTCGTAATAATCCTCCACGGCGGCGTCATATTTGCCGAGATTGTAGCGCGCGAAGGCCCGGCGCCAGTGGGCAAACTCCACGCCGCGCAGATGGGATTGCTTGGCGCCTTCGCCCAGGGCTTCCAGCCGGGCGAGCACGTCCAACGCGGCCTCAGCCGCCGCTTCGGCCTCTTCGGCATTGCTGGTCGCACCGCCCAGATGGATCTCGGCCTTCAGGCGCAGGGCGCGGCCCAGATTGCTGAGTGTGTTGATGTCTTCTGGTTTGGCCTCGGCCATCTCCTGCAAGGTGTCGATACACGCATTTATCGTAGAGACGGCTTCATCGCCCTCGCCCGCCCTGTAAAGCAGTGTGGCCCGGCTGGAGCACATGGTCTGCGCCAGAAGCCGGGCATCATAATCTTCCGGGCGGATTTCAAGCTCCCGGCCGAGATAGGCCTCCGCTTCATCCATGCGCGCCAGCGATGCCTCCGGATCGGAATAGACAAAGAGCTGGAGGTCGGATTGCTCGAAGGCCAGATCGGCCGCGAGATGGAGCGTATCGGGATTGTCCGGCTCGGCTTCCAGCAGGTCTTTCACAATGGCCTCGGCCTCATCGAGATAGACCTTCGCGTCATCGAATTCGGAGAAGGAGGAAAAGCCCGGCGTGCCGACAATCTGCGCCAGGCGCAGGCGCCCGCGCGCGACATCATAGAGCAGATCCGGCTCCGCGCGGGCATCCGCCAACAGCGAGTCGAGATAGGTCTTGGCGGCCTCGGCCAGCGTGCGCTTGGCCTCCACCGTGCCAGGCACCACATCGATCTCGTCATAAATGTCGAACATCATGGTGGAGGCGATATCGCGCACCTCATTGAACCGCGCATCAGCCTCGCGGCGAGCTGCTTCCGCCTGGCTGTAGAGGTTGAGCGACACGATCAACGCGCCGGTGAGCGCGGCAAAGGCGGCGACCCCTGCCGCCACTGGCCCGCGTCTGCGTGCGATGAATTTCTGAAAGCGGTATCCAGCCCCTTCGCCGAGAGCCTCCACGGCATATCCATGCTGAAGATTGTCGAGATCCTCCATCAGCGCATCAACCGAAGGGTAGCGCGCCTCGGTCTCCAGCGCAGCGGCCTTTGCGATGATCGCCTCCAGTTCCCGCCCACGCCCGGCCTGGCCTTCGGTCAAGGCATCAAGCAATTTTCCGAGAGAGTAGACATCCGACAGCGTGTTGGCCGGCGCACCTGTGGCACGCTCCGGCGCGGCGAAACCCGGGGTAAAGCTCATACTGGCCAGCGACGGCCCGGTGGTGACACCGCCTTCTCCTGAAGCGGCATGCGGCTTGGCAATGCCGAAATCGATCAGCTTGACCTGTCCCGCATCGGTGACGAGCACATTGCTAGGCGTGATATCGCGGTGGATGATCAGGTTCTGGTGGGCATGACGCACCGCCGCGCAGGCATCACCAAACAAGGCGAGCCGGCCCTCCAGGTCCTTGCCATGGCTGCCCGCCCAGGCCGAAATCGGCTCACCATCGACATATTCCATGATCATATAGGGCGCGCCATCGGGCAGTTCCCCGCCGTCAAACAGGCGCGCAATATGGGGATGGGCGAGATCGGCCAGGATTTGGCGTTCACGCTGGAAACGTTCGATCAGGGCCTCAGAGAGCGCGCCTGGACGGATGATCTTGATCGCCACCTTGTGCTCAAAATCGCCAGTGTCGCGCTCAGCTGCAAAGACCGCTCCCATGCCGCCCTGCCCGATCATATCGGTCACCTTGTAAGCTCCGACACGCTCAGGCGGCTCGATCTCCTCTGCATCGCGTCCGGCCCCACCGGTGCGCAGGATCTCCGCCCCGCTCGATTCCACGGCGAGCAGGGAGAGGACACGCCCGCGCAAATCGATATCCTCCAGCGTTGCCGCGAGGACATAGGCTTCCTGCTCGGCTTCGGGATGCGCCAAGGCCTCTTCCAGCAGTTTCAGTGCACGGCGTTCAAACTGTTCGTCCGACATCAAGTCTCCCCATGGGTCGCTTGGCAGACCCTAGGAAGGGCGCGAAAGCCTCGCAAAATCAAGGCAAATCCAGCCTCAAAAAAATCTTTTCACACGCCTGACCCGCAACCTGAAAATCCTGCGCCTTTGATAGATGCAGGGCTTCATCCGCACGCGGGGGGACGCACGCGGAGGAGGACCGGCGCGTGTGGCCTGGCAAGCCATCACCTGTCAGTCACATGCGCTGGTCACTTCTGAGGAATGAAAAAGGGCGGCCCCTGGGCCGCCCTTTCGGTTCGCAGTTCAAAGGATCGCCTACCAGCTCTTGGCAACCGTGATGCCGTAGGTGGCAGGCTCGTTCAGGAACACATTCGTGAACAGGCCAGAACTGTCATCGGTGAGGTAAGAACCGGTGATCACATCTTCATCGGCGATGTTCTTGCCAAACACTTCAACGCTCAAACCATTGGCATCATTGAACAAGCCAATCGAGAGATTGATATTGTCCCAGCTGTCGAGTTCGTCGCGGCCAGTGTTCCAGACGCGCGAATAGCTGGACGCCTGGAAGTAATAGTCGCCACGCAGACGAAGGTCCCAATCACCGTTTCCAAGGCCTTCGAAAGTGTACTCCGCACCAAGGCTAAACGTGGTGTCAGGCGTACCGGGCAGATTGTTACCATCCAGGTCTGCGGCATCGCCTTCGAATGGCTCGAACGCCGTTGCGGTTTGCATCACGCCATTGCTATCAACATAGCTGACTGTGAAGCCATCCAGACCAAAAGCGGCTTCCGCACCTTGCAGCGCGCCTGAGCACAGACCAAGCGTCGTGCCTGGATCCAGAGCGCCGGCCTGAATTGCGCCAAGCACCGTGGCATAGCCTGTCGCTGAGACCACACAATTGCTCGCGCCCGGGAAGGCTTTCAGAACCACCAGATCATCGCGGCCATTGGTGCGGTCGAGCACATCAATGCCGTATGTGTCTGTCACTGTGGCGTCCAGAAGGCCGAGATTGGCGTTCAAAATCAAAGTCGAAGCCGGGTTCCAGATTCCTTCCAGCTCGAAGCCGGTAATCTCGGCATCCACGTTGAAGTTGGCTGACTGACGATTGACGATCTGAGTGATCTGATAGCCTTCATAGTCGTAGAGGAAGCCCGTGGCGTTCAGCTGCAATGCGCCATCCGCCAGCGTGTTCTTCGTACCGATCTCGTAGGAATTGACGAACTCGGGAGCGAATTCCTCATCGAATGCGCTCACATTACCGACTGGCGGCGGTGGGTTGATGCCGCCGCCCTTATAGCCGCGTGAGTAGAAGGCATAGATCAGCGTGTCTTCAGAGAAGGACCAGTTCGGCGTCCAGTCGAAACCGAACCTGCCCGTCACTTCCTCAAAGCTCGCCTGGGCTGTTCCCGTCCCCGCAAGCGGATCGGGAATGTCCACGACCGACTCGCTGATAAAGGTGGGGATACGCAGGACTTCCTTGTCATCGCTGGTGTAGCGCAGACCGACCGTCGCCGTCAGCTCATCATTGATGTCGAAATAGCCTTCCCCGAACACCGCATAGCTGTCGAGTTTGTAGGGCGTGATAGACCGGAAATACTGCCGCGAGACACCGTCCAGATTATCAATCGGGGTCGCGCCAAAGTCTGCAACATCCTCAATCGGGTACACTTCCGAGCCCAGCGCCGCATTCAGCAATTGGTTGAACGCCGTCGACGTGTTGAAGAAGACGTAATAGCTCTCCTGGAGTGCCGGCCCCTGGTTGACTTCATAATCAACCTTGATCGCGCCCAGGTTGAAATTGAACGGGCCATCAAAATCAGACTGAAGACGCACTTCGTGGGTGGTTTGCTCGGACTTGCGGCCGGAAATATCCGCGGCCACGGCTGAATTGTAAGGGCCGAGTTGCGGATCGGAGACGACCCCGCCTGGGAAGAGCAAGGGATATAGCGCCGTGAACCCTGCGGGCAAAGCCGGATCGATGCCTCCCGCCAGCGCAACGAAGGGACTTGCTGCGGTGTTGAAGTTCAGATCTGCCGCATACTCGTTGTAATCTTCTTGCGAAGTCAGATCGTTCTCATTGTAGCTGCCCAGATAGGTCATGGTCAGACTATCGGTGAGATCGTACTCGGCGCGGAAGGTAAACAGATCCTGCTGGGCTTCGTAGGTTGGGTCGAAATAGCTTTCCACCTGGCGCAGGCCCGGGGTGATGCCATTTGTGTTGTAGTCAACATTGATGGCGTTGCCTGTGAGCGGATCAATGCCGCCAATGGTTCCCGAAAGGAAACCATATTGTCCTGCCAGTGTGGCGGCTGTGTTCACCCCCCCAAGGGAGGCAGGATCATCGAGATTGGCTTCCAGACACCCTTGCGAGGTGATCAACTGGTCGAATGCGGAAATCGGGATACCCGCATAGGACGTCTTGACCGGATCCTTGGCGCAGAATTGTTTGCCTGACCGGATACGATTGTCTTCTTCCTCAAAGTGCTCATACATCAGCAGCATGCGGAAACGATCGGTCGGTTCCCAGGCAAATGAGCCACGGATCGAATACAGATCGCGATCATCGACATCATTTCCGGTTGTGAGATTGTCGACAAAGCCATCGCGCGAGAGATACGACCCCGCCAAGCGCAGCGCGGCAGTTTCGCCAAGCGGCAGGTTGATCATGCCCTTGGTCTTGATGGTGTTGTAGTTGCCATAGGTCAGACGGGCATCGGCCTGGAACTCCTCAAGAACCGGCTTGGCCGTGATCAGGTTGAAGACGCCGCCGGTCGCGTTCCGGCCATACAGTGTCCCTTGCGGGCCGCGCAGCACCTCAACCCGTTCAATATCGTAGAACTCAGCCTCGAACAGGTTGTTGGCGGTTAACGGCACATCATTCTGGTGGACACCGACACCCTCGTCAGCAGACGTCGACACAGCATCCACACCAATACCGCGGATGCGGAAATTGAAGCCTGTGAAGTTGCCTTTGGAGAAGTTGACGTTCGGGATCGACTTGACCAGGTCCGGCCCGCCGGCGAGCTGTAATTTATCGAGCGATTCCTCGTCAAAGGCCGACACAGCAATCGGCACATCCTGAATTGATTCTTCTGTCTTCTGCGTGGTCACAAGGACCGTTCCAAGGGTACGTGGCGAGCCATCCTCACCCGTTTCCTGAGCCTGAGCCGCCGGTCCGACCAGGCCCAATGCAAGTGCTGAAGCCCCCGCCAGCAAGGCGGTTCTCGAGTCACAGTTGAATTTCATTTTATCCTCCCTGGCACGCAGGCAGAGACTGCGAAGCGTACCAAATTGCGTTTCCTCACCGGGCCATTCCTTTTGTTGGAACGTGCCTCGTACGACATGACAGAGCCAGCTGACCCATCTTGTCAACGGGCTAGACTTCGCAAAAAATATTTCGCAATGCGTTGTGTCGCGGGTGTAACGCAGGGCTTACCTAAGGTTACATCTGCTTTCGCAAATGCAGCAATACTGGTAAGCGAATCCTATGTCGACACAAAACTCTAGAGCTTTGGTTCTGTTTTCCGGCGGTCAGGATTCCACGGTCTGCCTGGCCTGGGCGCTCTCGCGGTACGAGCATGTTGAAACCGTGGGTTTTGACTATGGTCAGCGCCACAGTGTGGAAATGGAGTGCCGCCAACGCATCCGGGATCACCTGAAAGGTGGCTTCGCCAACTGGGCCGGACGCCTGGGGCCTGATCATGTGCTCGAAGCCCAGAGCCTGCGCGATGTCGGCGAAACCGCGATGACGCACGAAACCAAGATCGAGATGACCGCCGCCGGCCTGCCCTCGACCTTTGTGCCAGGCCGCAATCTGCTTTTCATTGTGCTGGCTGCCGCACTCGCCTATCGCCGGGCGATCCCTTTCCTGGTCGGCGGGATGTGCGAAACCGATTATTCCGGCTATCCTGATTGCCGGCGCGAAACACTGGACGCGCAGATGCGCGCCATATTCCTTGGCATGGAATATCCGCTGAAGCTGCACACCCCGCTGATGGAACTCGACAAGTCCGAGACCTGGGGGCTTGGCCAGAAACTGGGCGGCGATGCCCTGACCCAGGTCATCGTCGAAGACACACACACCTGTTATCGCGGCGATCGTGAGCACCGCCATGACTGGGGATATGGTTGCGGCAACTGCCCGGCTTGTGATCTGCGGTCCAGAGGCTGGAAAAAATGGAAGGCAGGCAAGGTGTGATGCGGCGCTGGACTTCGCCCGGCTTTTGCGGCACCGAAAAAGGCTGATTTTCCAACGGAGACACCAGAGTTTCACCCATGGCACGCAACGAGACCGAAACCGAACTGGCAACGCCCCTGGCAGATCCTGCCGGGCATCGGTTTCGCGTGTCCAAATCCGCCGGTTTCGAGGCAGCCCACTATATGGGCCACAAACCCGAGGGCCATCCCTATCGCCACATCCATGGCCACAGCTTCCGGGTCGAAATCACCGTGGCGGGAACCGTGCAGCCCGGCGCGGAATGGGTCGAGGATTTTGCCGACATCACCGCCGCGCTGGAGGGCGTCACCGCGCGCCTGGATCACCGGCTGCTGAACGAGATTGAAGGCCTGGAAACCCCGACCATGGAGCGCATCTGCCTCTGGGTCGCCCGCGCGCTCACCCCCGCCCTGCCCGGCCTGGTCGCGGTGGAACTCAGCCGCCCCAGCCTGAACGAAAAAGTGCGCCTGGAGCTTTAAGCCAAATCCGGCGCCGCCTGCACGGCTCCGGCGGGCACAGCGTCACTGGAAAGACCACGCCACATCACACGCGCCTGGTCCTGCGGACCAGGAAAGCTGATCGAGTCGCGCGCAGCCACCTCAAACCCGATTTCGCCGAAATAGGAGGGCGCGCCAATCAGGATTGCCACTGGCCAGCCTGCCGC
Organism: Hyphomonadaceae bacterium; assembly: GCA_022760335.1. Classification (GTDB taxonomy): domain Bacteria; phylum Pseudomonadota; class Alphaproteobacteria; order Caulobacterales; family Hyphomonadaceae; genus UBA5336. The sequence goes on along the minus strand of JALEGE010000117.1, from coordinate 32,422 downwards.
CGCGCCGGCCTCCAGCGCCTCCCCTGTCACGGTGAGGCCAAGGCGTGAGCCGCGATGGTCTGGCGCCACGGCGACCGGGCCGTAAAACAGCGCACGGGTCTCGCCAACCCGGATCGGCCAGACACGGCACACCGCGATCACCTCATCGCCCAGCCGCGCCACGCGGTTGATCGCCGGCAGGGAGCGGCTGTACTCACGCAGCCGCTCTGCCGTTTTGGCAAAGTGGCCCGGCCCGAATGTGGCATCGAACAGGGCCTCAATCGCTTCCGCATCCCGCGCGGGATCTTCCGGCAAGATCTGCAGGGTTTCGGCGGACATGTCAGGCTTCAGCATCGAGCGCCCTCACGGCCAGCGCGTCGCGCGGGGTGATGTCCGGAAAACCATCCAGCGCCGTGGCCGGATCAAAATATTTCCAGCTGCGCGCGCATTTCACGCCCTCGGCCCGTTCGAACACGACGGCAACGCCTTCCACATCATCAAGCGTAAAACTGCCGCCCGGGGCGTCGGTTTGTGTCAGAACAGCCCCCGAGGTGATGAAGATGTCCGCCGCATCCTCGCCTTCAAATGCGGCCAGCAACGCAGAATCCGTGATGTGCACTTCTGGTGCAGCCTCCAACGAGGACCCGATGGTTTTCTCACGGCGTTGGACTTCCAGCGCACCGGTAACAACCTTCCGCACCCGGAAAATCCGCTCCCAGCGCTCAGCCAATGCCTCATCGCGCCAATCCGCCGGTGTTTTGGGCAACTGCAAGAGGTGAACACTCGCGGCCCGGCCAGACAGCACGCTTTCCAGGAAGGCCTCTTCGGTCGTGAAAGGCATGATCGGGGCGAGCCAGGTGACGAGGCGCTCCAGCACGGCATGCATAACCGTGCGCGCCGCGCGCCGACGATTGCCATATGCGGCGGTCTCGTCATCCCAGTGGTCGGCGGTGGCCGAGACCGGGTCGCAATACAGGCTGTCCTTTCGAATATCGAAATAGACCGCAGACAGATCAACCGCGCAGAAATTGACCAGCGCCGCCATGGCGCGCTTGAAGTCATATTGGTCGTAGGCGGAGCGCACCAGCACATCCAGCTCCGCCAGGCGATGGAGCACCCACCGTTCAAGTCCGGGCATATCGGCCGGCGCGACAGCTTCAGCCTCCGTATACCCCTCAAGCGCGCCGAGCAGGTAGCGCAGCGTGTTGCGCAGGCGGCGATAGCTTTCAGCCGTTCCCTTCAGGATCTCCTCGGAGATGCGCAGATCCTCTGTGAAATCGGCGCTGGCGGCCCAGATGCGCAGAATCTCAATGCCGTATTGTTTCTGCACCTCCTGCGGCTCCACCGTATTGCCGATGGATTTCGACATCTTCTTGCCTTCGCTGTCGACGATGAAGCCGTGCGTCAGCACTTCGCGATAGGGCGCCATGCCGCGCGTGGCGCAGCATTCCAGCAGCGAAGACTGGAACCAGCCGCGATGCTGGTCTGAGCCTTCGAGATAGAGGTCGGCCCGCCCGGTCTTCTCGTCGATGATGCCGCGTTTGCGCAGCGCGAAGGCATGGGTCGTGCCCGAGTCGAACCAGACATCGAGCACGTCGGTCACCTTCTCCCAGCCCTCGGGCGAAGCGCCGGTGCCTTCAAAGAAATGAGCCGGATCGGTGGAGAACCAGGCTTCGACACCGCCCTCGGCCACAGCAGCCTTGATGCGCGTGTTCACGGCTTCTGCCTGCTTGGCCGGCAGTGCGGCGGTGTGCGACTGGCCTTCGCTATTGACGAAAATGGTCAGCGGCACGCCCCAATTGCGTTGGCGCGAGACCAGCCAGTCCGGGCGGTCCTTGACCATGGCTTCCAGCCGGTTGCGGCCCTGTTTGGGGAAGAATTCGACATCCTGCAGCGCATTCATGACCAGCTCGCGCAGCGGCGGGGAGCCGTCCGTGCCCTTCTGGTCCATGGCGATGAACCATTGCGGCGTGGCGCGGCGGATGACCGGGGCTTTCGAGCGCCAGGAATGGGCGTCGCGGATCGTGGTCACCCCGCGCGCGAGCAGATTCCCGCTCTCGGCCAGCGCCTTGATCACCTCATCATTGGCCTTGCCCGGCTGGCCACGCTTCTTGCCGGAAGTGCGGATGATGTCGAGGCCGCGAAGACGCTCGGGCAGGTCGGAAGTGTAGCAGCCATCGGCGTCGACGATTTCCCGAATGGCGTCATCGCTTTCCCGAATTCTCTGGAATTCTTGTGACGCCGATTCCAAAGCCGCCCGGTTTTCTCGACGGTGAATCTCTGTGTCTTTCCAAACCTCGAAGTCATCTTCGCCATGCGCCGGTGCAGTGTGCACGAAGCCCGTCCCGGCATCAGCGGTGACATGCTCGCCAGGGATCACATCAATCAGACTATCGAAGAACCCCTTTTCCCATTCGCAGCTAGCTTCATCCTCAGCCCAGCCGGGGGTTGCTAACGGATGTTTGCAGTAAGCAATTTCTCTAGGGTCAACCAGTCTAAGCAACTCGAAATCCGTCACTTTCGCCGCGGCCATCGTAGCGTCAGCCAAGTCTTGCGCTATGACGATTCTGTCCCCTTGTTTTGCGTAGGGTGGAAACCCAAGATCTTCCTCGGACATGACCAACTTCACTTCATATAAGCCGTATTCCACGTCCGGACTAAAGCTAATCGCTTGATTGGCTGGAATCGTCCAAGGTGTCGTCGTCCATATGACGATACTGGCACCCCACAGATCAGATGCCTTACGCCACGCCATCAACGATTGCGAATGTAGCCTCACGCCGCCCGGAACTTCGTGGCGAGTCTCCGTTCGAATGGCTATCACCGGAAACTTCACCCAGATCACCGGCACTTTCCGGTCGTGATATTCCACCTCCGCTTCGGCCAGCGCGGTGCGCTCCACCGGGCTCCACATCACCGGCTTGGCGCCGCGCACCAGGCGCCCGCTCATGGCCACATCGAGGAATTCGCCGACAATCGCAGCTTCCGAGCCGAACTCCATGGTCAGGTACGGATCGTCCCATTCGCCTTCCACGCCAAGCGCGCGGAATTCAGCCTTTTGCACATCCACCCATTCAGCCGCATATTCGCGGCAGCGCGCGCGGAACTCGGCCGGGGCGACATCATCCTTGGTGCGGCCCTTGGAGCGGAACTCCTCTTCCACCTTCCATTCGATGGGCAGGCCATGACAGTCCCAGCCCGGCAGGTAGGAGGCGTCAAAGCCCGTCATCTGGTGGCTGCGCACGCAGATATCCTTCAGGATCTTGTTCATCGCCGTGCCGAGATGGATATGCCCATTGGCATAGGGCGGGCCGTCATGCAGCAGCCATTTCGGCCGCCCGGCCGCATCTTCGCGCAGCTTTTGATAGAGGCTCATCTCATCCCAGCGCCGGATCCATTCCGGCTCGCGCTTGGGCAGGCCGGCGCGCTGGGGGAAATCAGTCTTCGGCAGGAATACGGTGTCGCGATAATCGCGGGTGGTCGGGGTGTCGGATGTCATGGAATGTGCGACCTGATTGGCGTGGGGCGGAAATGCGCGAAAGTCTCCCGGCCAGGGGACGCGGGGGACCGCGTCAACGCCCGACCGGGCCGCGAATTCGTATGATGCACAGATATGCCATGGCGCGCGGCTTAGCAGCCACCTGCCCAGCCGTCCAGATCGGTTAAGCTGCAATAAAGGAGACGCGGTGCCTTAATTTTCGCAAGCGCCCGCCTCTTCCATCAGATCCTGCACCGTTGTGATATAGTTGGTTGCTTCCACCACCAGGTTTTCCCGGTTCTGGCCATGATCGAAGATCAGATAACGGGTCAACGCCACCTGATTGCCATCCATGATCAGGAACTTCGCATAGGCGCGATCAACATTGAGCTGATTAACACGTGCAAGACCGATACAGTCCGGTGAAACCGTAACCAACATCATCATGTTCGCGCCAACGCATTTCCCGGAATCGCAAGCCGTGCCGATCAGGCCGAAACGCGTGCCATCGCCGAGTGTGGCGGTCACAATGGGCGTGCCGCTTTCGGTTTGATCATTCCCGGTTTCGATCGTCTCTCCCAGATCCTCGGCGGCCTCCTGCAAAACACCTTCGAAGAGAAGCGGGTTGAAGTGGCGCACAACATCTTCCTGCGCCATGGCCGGAACTGCGCACAGCATTCCGACCAGTGCCAGTACAAGTTTTTTCAGCATGATTCCCCTCCTCGCATTGGCCAAAGAATCGAATATGCGGACCTACAGGTCAAGGGCATGCTAGAGCAGCGGCAGATTGCTCTCGCTCAATGCGAGTCTTGCGCGCTCAACATCGCTGTGCATCTGCGTGACCATCTCATCAAGACTGTCGAATTTCAGCTCCGGACGCAGGAAGGCAAACAGGGCAACTTCAAGTGTCTTGCCGTAAAGATCGCCTTCCCAATCCAGTATCACGGTCTCCAGAAGGGGATCACGAATACCTGTGGTTGGCGTGCGGCCGAAATTGGCAACCCCGTCACGCCAGGCACTTTCCCCCTCAATTCGCGCGCGTACGGCATAAACGCCATGGCGGGGATGGATCAGGTCATGCAGATGAAGATTAGCCGTAGGAAAGCCCAGCGTGCGCCCGCGCTTTTCGCCGTGTTCCACCACCCCATCGGCGACCCAGGCATGGCCCAGCATGGCGGCGGCCCGTTCCGGCTCACCTGCGCGCAAGGCTTGGCGAATGGCGGTGGAAGAGGCCTTCTCGCCCCGATCGCCCTCGACTTCGTCGACAATCGTCACACCAAAACCAAGGGCCCGGCCCAATGAGGCAAGCCGTGCGGCATCGCCCATGCGCCCGCGCCCGAAGCGAAAATCGAACCCGACCGTGACGTGCGATACGCCCAGCCCATCGGCCAGCACATCACGCGCGAAGATCTCGTCAGTCATCCCTGCCATGTCCGCATTGAAGGGCAGTTCAAAGACTGTATCGACCCCGGCTGCCAGGATCTTGGCATTGCGCCGCTCAGGACGCAGAATACGAAATGGCGGGTCGCCAGGGCGAAAATAGGCACGCGGCGGTGGCTCGAAAGTGGCAACACCCAGCTTTCTTCCGGAACGGCGGGCGGCCGCTATGACCGCGAGATGGCCTGGGTGCAGACCATCGAAATTGCCCATGGCGATGGAATGGCCCCTCGCACTCTGTGGGATGGAAGCATAGTCAGCGTAAACCGTCATGACGCCGGTCTAGCCCAATTTTGGAAGGCTGTGCCAGATCGCAAATACAATTGCACGATCAGCCCGAGGCTTTCACGCCCCACAATTCCTCGATGCGATTATCGCGGCCACAGGCCTGACGATAGAAATTATATTTCAGCGGCGCCTTCAGATAGTAATCTTGGTGGTATTCCTCCGCCGGATAGAAGGCACCGGCTATGCGGACCTTGGTCACCACAGATGAAGGGAGCATGCCCGAGGCATCAATTGCGGAAATTTCGCTGCGCGCAATATCTGCCTGCTCGCCATTCACGGCAAAAATGGCCGTGGTGTAGGAATGCCCACGGTCGCAGAATTGTCCGCCCATATCCACCGGGTCAATATGGTGAAAGTAATAATCCACCAGCTCCTCATAGCTCACAACATCTGGATCATACGTAATCTGAACCGCTTCGATGTGCCCATCTTCAGAATGGTTGCGATAGGTCGGATTTTCGCTGCTACCGCCAGTATAGCCAGAGATTGTCTCCAGAACGCCGTCAACCTTGTCGAAATCGGCTTCCACGCACCAGAAACATCCGCCGGCAAAGATTGCAATCTCTGCATTGTCGACAGTCTGCACCGGAACAGACTGTCCCTGCGCGCCGGCACTGGTTACGGCAACAGACGCGAGCGCGGCAAGCGCGGCAATGGCTGTGGCCATTTGAAGGTTGGGAATCGATGGCATCGGTATTCCAGTATGTGTCAGATTTGCTGCAGCCTATATGCGTATTCTGTATCAAGTTTCGAGATAAATCCTCATCACACTGCACAGTTCATGGGTAACTGTTTCGCGAGGGACACGTTTGGTTAACGAATCAGCCCGGCGCCGCACCAATAACGCGCACCTGAACGCGGCTGGTGCGTCCAGCCTCATCAACGGCAGAAACTGTATAAAAACCAGAGCGGTGCGGCGACCATACGGCCAGACCCGCGGCATCGGTACGTGCCGGCTGGCCATCGATATACCATCGCAAGTGGCCTTCACCGCGCCCTGACATCACAAAATCGCGCGCGGGGCGTCCATCCAACTGACCCGCCCAAAGTTCTGCATCCGCCGGTGGAAAAAGAATCTCCGGCGGGCCAGATTCGTCAAAATTTCGCTGGGCCGCGCGGGCGGGCGGGAGCGCCTCAGCCAGGATACGCCGGCTGGCCTCACCCTGCCCCGGCAGATGGTGAGCTGCGCGGTCGGCGATTTCGAACAGGATAGGCAGCGCCGCCTTGCGGCCTGTCTCGCCTGGGCGCGGAGCACCGTCGGCTCGCCCGACCCAGACAATAATCGCGAGATCGCCGGCGACGCCCGCAGCCCAGGCATCGCGGAAGCCATAGGACGTGCCTGTCTTGAAGGCGACTTCGGGAGCGCCCTCGGTGAGCCGGCCCGGAATTCGGCCCGAGGGCGTGGGCGCGCGCGCGAGTATTTCCAGGATGGAGCGTGCGCTAGCCTCACCGAGCAGGCGCTGGCCCGGCCGGGCCTTGGCCACCTCCACCTCGTCTTCCAGCCAGACCAGGGGCCGGGCCACGCCGCCATCTCCAAGCGCGGCATAGAGCAAGGCCAAATCCTGCACCGTCATACCGGCCCCGCCCAGCGCCAGGGCCAGTCCCGCCTCCTGGTCAGCCGAAGGTGGCAAGCGCGGCGGTGCACCCGCCATTGCCAGCTGAGCGGCGAACCGGTGCGGTCCCACCTCTGCGAGCGCCAGAACGGCGGGCACATTCAAGGAGTGCTGCAACGCCTCAGCCACGGTGACATCGCCGCGGAAGGAGCGGTCGAAATTCTCCGGCTGATAAGCATCGAAGCGCTTGGGCAAGTCGGAAATCACAGTGCCGGGTGCGGCGATGCCGTCATCGAATGCGACCGCATATATGAAGGGTTTCAGCGTGGACCCGGGTGAACGCGGCTGGTCTGTGAGATCGATCCAGCCACCAGGGCGACCACGATCCGCCGAACCAATTGCCGCCCGCACGGCGCGGGTGGGAATGTCCACAATGATGGCTGATATCTGGACATCCTCGTCCAACATAGCGGCGCGCGTGGCGAGCATGGCTTCAAGCTCGGCCTGCAGAGGGCGGTAAAGCGTTGTGCGCACATCCCCGGCCGGATTAGCATCACGGCGCGCCTCAGCGCTGGCATGCCAGGCCATGTTGGGGAAGGCATGACGCGAGGATGGCAGCGCGGCCGTGCGGGCCTCTTCCGCGCGCTGGGGCGACAGGAAACCGAGCCGTTCCAGCTTGCCGGCGATCTCCTCACGGCCCGCCAAGGCACCAGCCTCGCGCCGGTCTGGCCGACGCTGCTCCGGGCTTTGCGGCAAGGCGATCAGGAGAGTAATCTCATCATCGCTCAGCCGGTCTGGCCCATGACCGAAATAGCTCCAGCTGGCGGCGCGCACGCCCTCCAGATTGCCGCCATAGGGCGCGAGTGTGAGATAAAGTTCCAGGATTTCATCCTTCGAAAGCCGCGCCTCGATCTGATGGGCGCGGACCATTTCGATCAGTTTCGATCCCACAGTACGCGGGCGCGGCTCCAAGAGCCGGGCCGTCTGCATTGTGATGGTGGAGCCACCCGAGACCACATGGCCGGCGCGTGCAGAGCTGACCAGGGCGCGCACCATGGCGATCCAGTCTACCCCGCCATGCCGGCGGAAGCGCTTGTCTTCCACTTCCAGGAGCGCATCGAGAAACACTGGGTCAATCTCGTCCAGCTCTGCCGGCAAGCGCCATCGGCCCTCAGCTGTCGGAAAGGCGCGCAGGGGCCGGCCTTCCCGGTCGCTGACCCATTGGGAAAGATTCTCGCCCCGCTCCAGCGGCGGGGGGAAAGCCCGATCGAGAGCGATCACAGTGATGGCCAAAGCCGCAAGGGTGACCAGTCCCTGACGTAACCGGCGCGGCAAGCCACGCCAGCCTGTCAACGCCGCCCCACCCCACAGGCGCGCCTGCCCGCCGGCGATCCGGAGGCAGGCAGCTGATGAGGCAGCAAGACGTTGCATGAGCCTATTGCTGACCGCCGGGGCCTGTCTCCGCTGGCTGCACGGTCAGGCGCGTGGCGCGCGAGCGGGCATTGACCTGTGGACGATACATGTCCTCGGCCACCACACCGGGCACGGCGAATGTGCCCGGCGTCACCGCGCGTACAACATAGGCCAATGTGCGGTTTTCCGAGCGCACATCCAGCGCAGCTACGAAGCGGTCATCGCGCGCCTCGGCGGTCTTCGCACTATCGATACGGCCGATCCAGGAAAAGGCGCCATCATCGCCATAATCACGCGCACCATCAGCCGGGCGCAGGATTGTCTCGATTTCGAAACCCGCCGGCAGGAGGTCCGCCACGATCAGCGGATTGGTCCGCCGCTCGCCGGGGTCCATGGTGATCACCGTAACGATCTGGTCGCCCTGGCGCACATCGGCCAGGCTCACCGACCGGCCCTGCAGCGTATAGTAGCGCTTGTTCACAGCCAGACGCGAGGAGACTGGCGGCGGCGCGCTGGTGGGCGAACCGGAGACAAAGACCGTGCGGTAGACTGGCGCTTCGCCATTATAGGTGAAGTTCACATCCGTTGAGATCTGAGCCTCGCCAATCATGTAGCGGCGATCATTGTCATTGCCGCGGCCAAGGCCTTCCACATCCATGCGGAACTCATCCGGATCACCGCCAGTCAGGGCATTGACCGCGAGCAGCATGAAGGCCTTTTCCTGGGTCGTCAGCTCCGTGGGGTCCGGCGTGTCGGTGCCGAGGCGTTCGGACAGCTCGACCACCAGATCCGGGAAGCCGGCCTCCTGGGCGAGCGCCAGAACAGCCGACGTATCGCGCAGCGGCGTCTGGTAATAGTCGCCATTATTGTCATAGCCGAGCCCGTCCACAGCGGCACGGAAGGCGCTTGAAGCACGCGAACGATCGCCCATCAGCGCCAGGCCCGCAGCGAGATGCGCCTTGGCCAGCGGGCTTTCGATCTGCTGCAATTCCCGGTCATGAAGATAGCGCAGACGGGAAATATCGGCTCGGCCCGCCTTGGCCAGCACATAAAGCGCATAGGCCGACGACCGCTTCATCAGGCGCGACTGGGTGTCGTAATGCCAGCGGCTCTCCCACACATCGGTGTCGTAGCCATAGACGCGCCAGGCATCGCCACTGGCGACATTCTGCAACGCGCCATAGGCCCGGTCGAGCGCTTCGCGCGGCACCGAATAGCCCTCTTCCCGGGCGCGATAGAGGAAATCGGTGGCATAGGCGCCGAGCCAGGGCGAAGCATGCCTGTCACCCTCGCGCCAGAGCCCAAAGGCACCATCAGCAGACTGGCGGTTCAGGATACGCGTAACGGCTTCCTGAACCTTTGCATGGGCATCGGCATTGTCGCCATCCGCGCCAAGCGAAACCAGTTGCTCGGCATAAATAAGCGGCATGGCGCGGCTGACCGTCTGTTCAGTGCAGCCATAAGGATAGCGCGCCAGCGAGGCATAAAGCGCGCCTTCATCCACCGGCAGGGTCGAGAAACTGACTGTCATGTCGATGGAGCCCGGCACCAGGCCACCCACCATTTCCGGCGACAGCGCAAAAGTCTCGCCCGGCTGCATGACACCAGACGTGATCCGCGTAATCGGCAGATAGGCAGAGCGGGTCTGGATCAGATATTCATGATCGACGCCGTAATTCTGTGGCCCTTCGACCGCCAGGCGCAGGCGGGAAATGCCCTCCTCGCCCGCGCTGATACGCACCGGCACATCGGCCCGCGTGCCCTGGGGCAGGATGCGCGAGACATTGCCATCGGCGGGGGTGACATTGCCAGCGCCGGTTACCGTGGCGGTGAACTCGCCTTCTTCCAGCTCCACATTGTCGAGCGTGGCGGTGATGATGGCTTCATCATCGGGCGCCAGGAAGCGCGGCATGATCAGCTCAGCCGGGGCCGGATCGCGCACTGTGATCGGACGCGAGGCCGTGCCAAGTCCTTCATCTGACCAGGCCACCGCCATCAGGCGCAGCTCGCCATTGAAGTCCGGCAGGTCAAAGCGGACCTTGGCCGAGCCGGATCGCCCGACATCCACGATGCCGGAAAAGAGCGCCACAGTCTTGGTCGGCACGACGGAGAGGCCCTCCCCGCCAAGCTGGTCACCACCGGTGCGGACTTCCGCCGGCAAGCCAAGATTGGGATCAAGCAGGCGGCCATAATCGTCATAGAGCGAAACGCCGAGCGCCTTCTGGCCGAAGAAATAGCTCACCGGATCGGGATCTGAGAATTTGGTGAGTTGCAAGATGCCTTCATCCACAGCGGCAAGCGTCAGATAGACCGGTTCGCGCGGGCCGCCATCGATCTCCACCTCGATCAATTGTTCCCGGCGCGGACGCACCACATCAGGCGCATTGATAGTGAGTTCGAAGGTCCGGTTTTCCATGTTCACCGGCGCGTAGGCCACCCCCACGGCGCGACGCGGTTTGGCGTCCAGCACCGGATCGCGCGGCGTATAGACCGACACCATGACATAGGCGCCCTCGCCCCAATCCTCGTTCACGGGCAAGGTGACACGGGTGCCTTCAGCCGAAACCGGGCGGGTTTCCACCGACAGAATGCGGTCTGTCGCCACAACGATCTGCGCTTCGCCATCATACGGGGGCACGATGACCAATTCTGCAGTACGGCCGGGCAGAACGGCATCATCCACCAGGCTGACCTCGACACGGTCAGGTGCTTCCACGCCATCATCTGAGACGCGTCCACCCCAACCGGCATAGAAGCTGTAGCTGGCCATGCGCCCGTCAGGGCCTTCCACGATCAGTTCATGACTGCCCCATTCCAGGTCGGCCACATCAATCTTGGCGGTCGCACCCGTGGCGGTGTTGACGAGGCCTTCGCGGATCTCATCCACTGTGCGCGAGCGGCGCCAGCGCCAACGGCCATCCTCGCGATACCAGTCATAATGGTAATTGATGGCGAGGATCTTCCAGGAGAGCTGCTGGCTGACCAGCGTGCCATCAGCGCCCACTGCAGCCACCTCGAAACCCGTTGTCTCGCCAATCGGCGCACGTCGGTCAAAGTCCGGTTTTACGCCGATATAGAGATCGGCCGGGCGGTAAGGCACACGCAGGCTCTCGCTGACCGCGCGCCCGCCGGGTTCTTCCACGCTGACCACTGTATTGAGGCGCAGCGGGAAGCTGCTGGCCGCGCCGCGGCGGCCCGGCTGCAGCCGCACCGTGGCGATGCCGGCACCATCGGATGTGGTCGTCGGCATTTCCAGGATTTCCTCGCGGAATTGCTCATCATGGCGGCCGAAGCGGAAGCCATCCAGCCCCTCGAACGGGCTGGGATCGCGCTGCAGACGTGCCCGTGATTCCACTTTCAGGCCCGCGCCGGGCGCGCCATAGAGGAAGCGCGTGTCCACGGTCACGGGGCGTGTCTCACCGACGCGGATCGGGGTTTCCTCATCGGCGTCGAGTTCTACGGCAATGCGCTGGGGCACGAAATCCTCGACCGACCAGCTGACACTGCCGGCATAGCCAACCCCGTCGATTTCCAGCACCGCACGCCAATTGCCGCGCGCGGCATCGCGTGCCAGCGGATAATCCAGCGAAATCCCACCGGCATCATCGCCGGTTTCTGAGAAACGCAGCTTTTGGGCCTCCATGCCATTGGGACGGTAAACCACCAACTGGCCGGCACGGTCTTCTATCGCCACGCCGGCCCGGTCACGCAGGAGCGAGGTGATGTAAACAGTTTCGCCAGGGCGATAGATCCCGCGCTCAGTATAAAGATAGGCGTCTACCGGGCCCGGTGTCGCGCGCCCACCCGTACCCATTTCCGAGAGATCCACCGGAGCCCGTGTCAGGTCCAGCACCGCAAGATCGCCGCGCGCACCATAGGCCATCACCAGTTTCGGCGCGGCATTGCCATTGCCCGACATGATTGGCTTGCTGAACGAGACCCGGCCATTGGCATCGGTTTCCGTCTCGGCCAGGACATCGTTATTATAGGCCACCAATTGCACATTCGCGCCGATCACTTCCTGGCCATCCTGTAGTGAGCGCAGGGTGAGATCCAGGCCATGCTCGCCACGATAGGCTGTCAGGGCGAGATCGGTCAGGACAATCCACCGTTTGGCCGAAGCAGGTGGGCCGGCATTTGACGCCATTTCCTTGGCGTCCTCGATCTCAACGAAATAGGCACCGGGCTCCAGCTGGCCGATTACATCTTCAAGTGGGAAGACGGTGACCACCGGCGCATTCTGGAGTGCATCCACATCCATGGTGCCGGTCCAGATCTCCTCAGCCACATCCGAGGCACGCTGATCCCCATACAAATAGGTATAGCGGCCCTGCTGGGCGGTTTCGCCCTGGCTGATCGACTTCTCGTACAGCACACGATCGGGAACGTAAGACACGGTCAGGCGCACCTGATCGACATTCACCGTTTCCACCGGCAAGCCATCGGCATCTGAACGCGGCAGGATCACCCCGGCGCCGCGGAAGCCGACATAAGGCGGACGATCGTCAAAATCGATCGGCACTTCCTCGCTGGCCTCGAGGATACGGCCATCGGCGGCCGGCAAGCCGGATTTCAGAATTGCTGTCTGACTGGTGCCGAATTCCAGGCCGCCAACGCACAGATCCGAACCAGATACAGAAAGTGCTGACTGGAACGCAGAGCGAAAATCCACATAGGGCGAATAATCGAGTTCCGGATCCAGCGGCGCAGAAAACACGAAGCACGCCACCGGCGTGTCACCGCCCGTATCGATTCGGTAGCGGTAATAGCTGAAATCCACTTCGTTTTCGGCGATCGCGCGCTGGCGCAGACGTTCGCGGCGCTCGGCCGCGCGCTGGTCGCGCTCGGAGCGCTCAACCAGATCGCCCAAGGGCTCTTCAATCTCGACACCACCGGGATCGGGGGTCTCGCTACCGCCGCCGCAGGCTGCCATCAAGGCAAGCGCTCCGGCTGCGAGAATGCCCCTGGCCCATCTGTGCGGCGTCCTCATTGCAATGCTCCGTCTTATTTCCTCAGCCAGACTAAAGCACGACTCCTTCCAGCCGGGAACAGGGCGCGATTATGTCCGTTTGAAGATTTCTTGAAGTTTCAGGTGTTTGTTGCGTCATGTTGGAGTGGAACCTTCACCCTCATCCATGGGTTCATCCACCTCGGACTGGAAGTATTCCGCAATCTGTTCAAGCGCGTCTTCCATGTCCCGCGCGCGCCCCGATTGCACAAAGGCGCGGGCATAGTGGCGTGCCAGATCCGCAAGGAATACGCCCACTTCATCCGCGCCGTGAAAAAAGCCTGGGTCCAGCATCACCTGCTGGCCGCCCTGCTCCATGGGGAAGGCAACGAGAAAGGGTTGGAGATTGTCATCACTACGCATGGTTCATGTGTCCGACTGTTCTGAGAAAAAATCTGGAGCTAGGATGCGCCATCCCCATCAAGCCTGGTTTCGACACGCTGGACCAACGCTTCGATTCGCACCGCAGCCTGTTCAAGGGCATCGGCGGCCTGCGTTTTCATCTTCTCAATCTGAACCTGGCTCCCGCCCATGGCTGCATGAAGCTCATCCAGCAATGACAATGCCGCGACAAGCAGCAAGCGATCATCGCCGACATCACCGACTGCGGTAGCGATTCGGGAGATACGCGTGTCGAGTTCCGCGCCAAGTTCAGAAAGTCGCTGTTCTTGCCCCGGAGAACACGCCACCGTGTAGGAGCGGCCATAAACGCGGATGGTTGCCTTCGCCATGCCCCTCTCCCGGACCTATTCGTCCTGTCCAAGTGCGGCACGAACCTCTTCAATCGCCGTGCCGATCGCACCAGAGGCTTCTTCGGTAAGGCCTTCGAGTTCAATTTCACGGCTCAGGGCTGCTTCCAGACGCTCGGCCAACTCATCCCGGTCAACCAGCAAAGCATCGCGCTCACGGCGCAAGGCAACAGGCTCTCGCGCCTGCTCGATCAGGCTTTCAAGCGTGCCTTCCAGCCGTTTCATTGCCTTGTCCAGGCGCTGCGACGCGGTTTCCAACTGGTCCATGTAATTTTCCTAACCGCTGCAGTGTCTAACGCCAAGCCGCTTGACGTAGCGTTCCGTGTTCGCCATCCCACGCTGAAACGAAGGGGCATATAATGACCGTAACTCACAAGGACATGGCAAACGCCATTCGCGCACTTTCCATGGATGCCGTCGAAGCGGCCAAATCCGGGCATGTCGGCGCCCCGCTGGGCCTGGCTGATGTCGCCACAATACTGTGGACGAAACATCTCAAGCATGATCCCGCCACCCCGGACTGGGCCGACCGTGACCGCTTCGTCCTGTCGAACGGGCATGGATCCATGCTGCTCTATTCGCTCCTTCATCTCACCGGATATGATAGCGTTACCAGAGACGATATCCGCAACTTCCGCCAGCTTGGCGCCTCCACGCCGGGTCACCCCGAGAATTTCGTCACACCCGGTGTGGAGACCACCACCGGCCCACTCGGACAGGGCATTGCCACGGCGGTCGGTATGGCGATGGCTGAGCGCCATCTCAATGCGCGCTTTGGCGACGATCTTGTTGATCACCATACCTGGGTGATCGCCGGTGATGGCTGCCTCATGGAAGGCATCAGCCAGGAAGCCATCACGCTCGCCGGGCATATGCAGCTGAGCAAGCTGATCGTCCTGTTCGACGACAATGCCGTGACCATTGATGGCTCCATCGACCTTGCAGACGAGACCGACCAGTGCGCGCGATTTGAAGCCTCAGGCTGGGTGACACGCAAGATTGACGGGCATGACCCGGCCGCCATTGACGAGGCGCTCAGCTGGGCGAAGACCCAGGACAAGCCAGTGATGATCGCCTGCAAGACCCGTATCGGCTATGGCGCACCGACAATCGAGGGCACCGGCAAGGCGCATGGCGGGCCCTATGGCGCCGACGAGATTGCAGGCATCCGCGAGAACATCGGCTGGCCACATCCACCCTTCGAGATTCCCACCGAAATCGAGGCCGCATGGGCCGAAGGCGGCAAACACGCCCAGGCCGAACATGCCGCCTGGGGCGAGCGCCTGAACGCCAGCGGCCAGGCCGGCGCCTTTACCTCAGCCATGGTCGGCGAATTGCCCGCTGATCTTGACGCCCAGGTGCTGGCGCACAAGGAAGCCGTGATCGCGGGCGGCAAGTCGGACGCGACCCGTAAATGGTCCGGCGCGGCGCTGGAAGTGTTGACCAAGGCGATCCCCGAAATGGTCGGCGGCTCGGCTGACCTGTCCGGTTCGAACAACACCAAGACCGCTGTCACCGCCCCTATGACGCCCGATAATTGGGGCGGGCGCTATGTCCACTACGGCATTCGCGAGCATGCCATGGCGGCGGCGATGAACGGTATGGCGCTGCATTGCGGCATCATTCCCTACTCCGGCACCTTCCTGATTTTCTCGGACTATTCGCGTGCCGCAATCCGGCTTGGCGCTCTCATGGGCATCCGCGTGATCCATGTCATGACCCATGATTCCATTGGCCTTGGCGAGGATGGGCCGACCCACCAGCCGGTCGAGCAGGTCACCAGCCTGCGGGCCATGCCCAACATGCTGGTCTTCCGGCCCTGTGACGGCGTGGAAACCGCCGAATGCTGGCAACTCGCGCTTAGCAATACCGGTGGCCCGAGCACCATGGCACTCACACGTCAGGGCATCGCAAGCCTGCGCAAGGACGCGACTGGCAACCCATCGGCAAAAGGCGCCTATGTGATCAGCGAAGCGAAGGGCGAGGCAAAGGCCGTGATCCTGGCCTCGGGCTCGGAAGTGGAACTCGCCGTTGCGGCGCAGGAGTCGCTCGCCGGTGAAGGCATCGCGGTGCGCGTCGTCTCCGTGCCCTGCATGGATCTCTTCGAAGCTCAGGACGAGGCCTATCAAGAAGACGTTCTGGGCGGCGACCTGCCGAAAGTGGCCGTGGAAGCCGGCGTGCGCCAGAGCTGGGACCGCTGGATCGGCCGAAAGGGTGGCTTTGTCGGTATGTCCTCCTTCGGTGCCAGCGCGCCGTACAAGGAGCTCTATAAGCATTTCGGCATCACTGCCGAGGCGGTAGTCGCAGCGGTAAAAGCGCGGATCTGACGCCCGCATGGCGCTTGCAGGCCTGACCCTCGATGCCCTTGCCGGTTTCGTGCTGACCTGCATCGCCATCGAACTCACGCCCGGGCCGAACATGGCCTATCTGGCGATTGTCAGCCTGGATCAGGGCCGCCGGCACGGCTTTGCCGTTGTCGCTGGCGTCGCACTTGGCCTGGCACTGGTTGGCCTAGCCGCCGCAGCCGGACTTGCCGCCTTCCTCTCCACTTCGCCCCTGCTCTATGAAATCTTGCGCTGGGGCGGAGCGGCCTATCTCTGCTACCTTGCCTGGGAGGGTTGGCGCGAGGCGGGGGAAAGCTCCCCGGCCAGGATTGGCGAGGCAACCTCGCTGGGGGCGGACTTCCGGCGCGGGCTGATCGTCAACCTGCTCAACCCGAAAGCCGCGGTCTTTTATGTCGCGGTCCTGCCCGGTTTCATGGCCGAAACCGCGCCCGTTATACCGCAGACGACACTGTTGACCAGCCTCTATGTTGCCATTGCAACCGGCATACACCTGCTCATTGTCCTGACCGCCTCCAGCCTGCGCCCGATCCTCGCCGATCCGGGCCAAAACCGCCTCCTCCGACGCATGCTCTCCCTCGCCCTTCTCGCGGTCGCAGCCTGGTTCGTCTGGCATGTTGCACGCTAACATCGCGTTAGGCACGACGCGGTTTTGCTTAACAACCCGCCAGATGGGGAAAACCGCGCGCATCTGTCCGCCGCCATGGCTGGACGAACGGGCCATCGGAGTTTAGACCCTGCTTCGATATTTGAAGATGCCAGACGTGAGGGAACATCATGGCCGTTCGTGTTGCTATCAATGGATTTGGCCGGATTGGCCGCCTCGTCCTCCGCTCGATCATCGAGCATGACCGCAGCGATATCGAAGTGGTCTCGATCAATGATCTGGGTCCGATCGAAACCAATGCCCACCTCCTGCAATACGATTCCGTACACGGAAAGCTCCCCGTCGAGGTGAAGGTGGAAGGCGATACGATCATCGCCGGCTCGCGCAGCTTCAAGTGCACCGCCATCCGCGATCCCAAGGAGCTGCCCCACAGTGAGATGGGCGTCGATATCGCGATGGAATGCACTGGCATCTTCGCCGACAAGGAAAAGGCCTCCATGCATCTTGAGGCCGGCGCCAAGCGCGTCCTGGTCTCAGCCCCGGCCAAGGGCGCCGACAAGACCATCGTCTACGGCGTGAACCACAGCTCGCTGACCAAAGATGACATGGTCGTCTCGAATGCTTCGTGCACCACCAACTGCCTCTCGCCGGTCGCCAAGGCCCTGAACGACGCTGTCGGCATTGTCCGCGGCTACATGACCACCGTGCATGCCTATACCGGCGACCAGCCAACGCTGGACCGTATGCACAAGGATCTTTACCGCGCCCGCGCCGCCGCCAATTCCATGATCCCGACCTCCACTGGCGCGGCCAAGGCTGTTGGCCTCGTACTGCCGGAACTGGCTGGCAAGCTCGACGGTTCGGCCGTGCGCGTGCCGACCCCGAACGTGTCCATGATCGACCTCGTCTTCGATGCCGGCAAGGCCACCACGGTCGAGGAAATCAATGCCGCCATCATCGCCGCCGCCGATGGTCCGATGAAGGGCGTGCTGGCCTATACCGACGCACCACTTGTCTCCGCCGACTTCAACCACAACCCGGCCAGCTCGACCTTCGCCCTGCCGCAAACACAGGTCACGGACGGAACGCTCGTCCGTGTGCTGAGCTGGTATGACAATGAATGGGGCTTCGCCACGCGGATGTCCGACACGGCGGTGCATCTGGGAAGTCTGCTCTAGGCCAGGCAGAGGAGAGGTCACGGCGCAGGAGACAGGATGAGCGAGCCCATCCCCGCAGAATTCTGGGATGCGCGTTTCGGCGAGGCGGATCTGGTCTATGGCGACCGGGCCAGCCGCCTGCTCATTGGCTTTCGCGACCTTTTTCCCGCCAGCGGACGCGCGCTGGTGCCTGGTGCCGGGCAAGGGCGCGATGCGGTGTATCTGGCCGAATGCGGATTGGATGTCCTGGCGCTGGATCTTTCATCTGTCGGCCTGCAGCGCGCTGAGGCCTTGGCAGCTTCGCGCGGCGTGACCGTCAACACCAAACAGGCCGATCTCGCCGAGTGGGACTGGCCCGAGGGCGAGATTGACGTTATCGCCGCGATGTTTTTCCACCTGCCACCGTCCCTACGCCCAGTGCTTCATGGGAAGATGGTCGAAGCGCTGAAGCCCGGCGGGCTGATCTTCCTGGAATGCTTTACGCGCGAGCAGGCCGAGTTCCAGAAGACTCACAAGTCCGGCGGCCCACCCGATCCGCTGATGATGCCCACACCCGACGAACTTCGCGCGGATTTCAGCGCTGCCACCCCTTACGCCTTCTGGACCGGGGTCGAGCACCTCACCGAAGGCCCCTACCATACTGGCCCCGCCGCACTGCTGCGCGCGGTCTACCGCAAACCGGAGTAGCTCTGATGAGTGATTTCAAGACCATCGAAAGCGCTGGCGACCTGACGGGCAAGGTTGCCCTGGTCCGCGTCGATTTCAATGTGCCCATGGATGGTGGCAAGGTGACCGACGACACCCGTCTCACCGCCGCGCTGGAGACGGTCAACACGCTGCGCACACAGGGCGCCAAGGTCGCGCTGCTGGCGCATTTCGGCCGTCCCAAGGGCGAGCGCAAGCCGGAGATGAGCCTCGCCCCCGTCGCCCACGCCTTCGAGAAAGTGCTCGGCAGCCCGGTCGCCTTCGCCGCCGATTGCAAGGGCCCGGCCGTGGCCGAAGAGATCGCCGCCCTGCCCCCGGCCGGTGTCATCCTGCTGGAAAACACCCGCTATTATGCTGGCGAGGAACAGAACGATCCGGCGCTGGCCGAAGAGGTCGCTGCGCTGGGCGACATCTATATCAACGACGCCTTCTCCGCAGCACACCGCGCGCATGTCTCCACAGTCGGCCTCGCCCAGCTCCTGCCCGCCTATGCCGGCAAGTCCATGGAGCGCGAGCTTTCTGCGCTCGACGCCGCACTCGGCACGCCGCAGCGTCCTGTCCTCGCCGTGGTCGGCGGCGCGAAGGTCTCCTCCAAGATCGACCTTCTGAAAAATCTCGTCTCGAAAGTGGACATGCTGGCGATCGGCGGCGGCATGGCGAACACCTTCCTTGCCGCGCGCGGCTACAGTGTCGGCGCCTCGCTCTGCGAACATGATCTGGCAGGCACTGCGAAAGAGATCGAGGCCAATGCCGCGGCGGCCGGCTGCGAGATCATCCTGCCGGTGGACGTCGTGGTCGCCAAGGAATTCGCCGCCAATGCGCCGAACAGAACCTGCGGGCTGGATGACGTCGAAGACAATGAAATGATCCTTGATGCCGGGCCGCAAACCGTGGCGGCTGTTGAGGCCGCGCTGGACAAGGCCAAGACGCTGGTCTGGAACGGCCCGCTCGGCGCCTTCGAGATCACGCCATTCGATGCGGCGACCGTGGCTGCGGCCCTTGCGGCTGGCGCGAAAGCCAAGGCTGGCACGCTGACCGCCGTGGCGGGCGGCGGCGACACGGTGGCCGCGCTGAACCACGCTGGCGCTGCTGGGGATTTCACCTTTGTCAGCACCGCGGGCGGCGCGTTTCTTGAATGGATGGAGGGCAAGGCGCTGCCCGGCGTCGAGGCTCTGAAAGGCTAGCCATGATCAAATCCGCCAGAGCGTTTCAAGACAGGCTTGGAACACTGGCGGCCCGGGGATCAAAGTTAGCGATAACATCAACCCAAAACAGATTCCGGCAGACGGCGCTCGCGCAGATCGCGAACGGTGCCTTGTCATGCCCGCACCTCGCTCACACCACCAACCTCCCAGGGGATAGAGAGTAGTTATGACCCAACTTGAAACGACCAAACAGGCCGAGATGACCAAGCAGGCCGCGGAAAAGGATGGCTTCATCGCCGCGCTCGACCAGTCCGGCGGTTCCACGCCCAAGGCCCTGCGCCTTTATGGCATCGAGGAAGACGCCTATTCGGGCGATGAGGAAATGTTCGGCCTGATCCACGAGATGCGCGCGCGGATCATCAAGTCGCCCGCCTTCACCGGGGAGAAGGTGATGGGCGCGATCCTGTTCGAGCGCACCATGGATGGCGAGATCGACGGTGTGCCGACGGCGACATATCTCTGGGAAGAATGCGGCGTTGTCCCATTCCTGAAAGTCGACAAGGGCCTTGCCGACGAGGAAAACGGCGTTCAGCTGATGAAGCCGATGCCGGAACTTGACGCGCTGTGCGCGCGGGCCGTCTCCAAGGGCATTTTCGGCACCAAGATGCGCTCCAACATCAATGCCGCGAACGCCGAAGGCATTGCCGCGATCATCGCCCAGCAGTTTGCAGCCGGCGAGCAGATCCTGTCGCACGGTCTGATGCCGATCCTGGAGCCGGAAGTGAACATCAAGATCGCCGACAAGGCCGAGGCGGAGGACATGGTGCGCGATGAGATCCTGAAGCATCTCGACGCCATGGATGAGAGCAAGCAGGTGATGCTAAAGCTCTCCATCCCGACCAAGCCGAACCAGTACAAGCCCCTGGTCGACCATCCGCGCGTGATGCGCGTCGTGGCCCTGTCGGGCGGGTATTCGCGCGAGGAGGCCTGCGCCAAGCTCGCTGAGAATGACGGCATGATCGCAAGCTTCTCGCGCGCCCTCTCCGAAGGTCTCTCGGCCCAGCAATCGGATGCCGAGTTCGACGCCATGCTCGCCGGGGCCATCGACAAGATCTATGCCTGCTCGAAGGCCTGACGGAACAGCGCATCAACCAACGACAAGGGGCGCTTCGGCGCCCCTTTTTTAAGAAGCTGGCCCAATGACTTTCCGGCCAGTTCGGACTATGCTCCGCTCATGCTCGAAATGCGCCCATCCTGCGAATGCTGTGACCGCGACCTGCCGGCCAGCGAGGATGGCGCGATGATCTGTTCCTTCGAGTGCACCTTCTGCGCGCCATGCACACAGGATGTTCTGAATGGCGCCTGCCCAAATTGCGGTGGCGGGCTTGTGCCGCGCCCGACCCGCACAGGCACGGCGCTGGCGAAATTCCCCGCATCGACCAAGCGGATTGTGAAGCAGACCGGCTGCGTTTAAGCCGCTTTCATGACAGAAAATCGCTGCCGCCTTTATCTCATCACACCACCAAAGATTGGTGACGTCGCCGCATTTGGGGACGTATTGATGTCCGCACTGGCGGCCGGCGATGTGGCCTGCCTGCAGCTGCGCCTGAAGGATGAGGTCGGCGAGATTGACCAGGCCGCCACGCGCAAGCTCGCCGAAACTGTGCTTCGTCCGGTGCAGGAGGCCGGCGTGGCGCTGGTGATCAATGACAGCCCGGCCCTGGCATTGGAGCTGGGCGCGGATGGCGTTCATCTTGGCCCGACGGATATGTCGGTGAGCGAAGCACGCAAACTGCTCGGCCCGGATGCGATTGTCGGCGCCTCGGCGAAAGACTCCTATCATGCCGCCATGGAGGCGGGCGAGGCAGGCGCGGACTATGTCGCCTTCGGTGCCTTTTATCCCACAAAAACCAAGGCTGAGACCACACCAGCCAGCCCGGATCTGCTTTCAAACTGGCAGGCCATGACGGAACTGCCCTGCGTGGCGATTGGCGGCATCACACTGGAAAATGCCCGCCCTCTGATTGCCGCGGGAGCCGATTTCCTCGCTGTAAGCTCCGGCATTTGGGATGCAGACTGCGGACCTGCCGCGGCCATTGCAGGCTTCAATGCCCTGTTCGATGAGCTTGCCCGGGCAGGAGACTAAGGCCGGGTCTCAGCGTCTTCCTCAAGCGCGTCATTCTCTTCGGACTCCACCTCCGAGACTTCTTCCGCCTCATCTTCCTCGATCTCGACGACTTCAGCCTTAACGGCGTCGTCTTCAGTTGTCCCGGCCTCCGCCGCAACATCGAATTCCGCATCGACGATATCGCCTTCAGCGTCCGCCGCACCCACAACCTCGCCCGGGATCGGCGCTTCATCGGCTTGCGCATCCTCAGAGTTTGTATCACCGTTCTGCCAATCCAGCATCAGCCGCTCGGCAATGACGCGCCAGATCATCAGCGCGAACAATGCCAGCAGGGGCGTGGTCACAATCAGGCTCAAAGCCCGCCCGAAATTGGAGAAGACCGAGACCAGAGCCAGGAGCAGGGATAAGACGACCCAGCCTGCGATCAGAACCAATCCAACATAATAGGTTTTGCGAACAAGATCTTCGCCCATCATCCGGTCGAAGCTCAGGAATTTTTCAAGCCAGTTTCCCATTCCGTCCACCTACTGATTTTCTTTGCTGTTTACACTGGATTTCTACAGGCGCAAAAACCCGCCCGCTTGACCCTTCGCCAAGCCCCGGTTACGCCGCGCCAATACTTTCGGAGAACGCAAATGGCCAAGATCAATGGCAACGAGATCAAGCCCGGGAATGTGATTGAGCATCAGGGCAGCGTCTGGCGCGCGATGAAGACCAATGCGGTCAAGCCCGGCAAGGGCGGCGCCTTCAACCAGGTCGAGCTGCGCAACCTGATGAATGGCTCGAAGCTGAACGAGCGGTTCCGCGCCAACGAGACCGTTGAAAAGGTGCGCCTGGAGCAGAAACCCTTCCAGTTCCTGTTCGACACTGGCGAGGCCTATACCTTCATGGACCAGGAAAGCTTTGAGCAGATCGAGCTGCAGCATGACTTCCTCGGCGACCAGGGCGCCTTCCTGCAGGACGGCATGGTGATCGAGATCGAATTTTACGAAACCACCCCGATCGGCGTGGCCCTGCCCGAGCAGGTCATACTGGAGATCGTTGAAACCGAGCCGGTCGTGAAAGGCCAGACAGCGGCCAACTCGTTCAAGCCGGCGACTTGCGACAATGGCGTGCGTGTCATGGTCCCGCCCTTTGTCGGCGTCGGTGAAAAGATCGTCGTGCAAACAGCGGATTCGACCTATTTGCGCCGCAGTGATTGATGTTTCAGAAGTTTTTCCCGCTGACTTCTGACCAATTGAAGCTGTCAGCAGACCTTGTGAACACTGTTTCCAAGCTGTTTGTTGCAGGCGGTGCGGTCAGTCCATTTCTGGATCAAACAGAACTGGGCTTTCTCGGCGGCGTCGCAGCCTTCATGACCGGCATAGCAATTCACTTCGTTGCGCTCTATATATTGGGTCTGAAACCAAGAGACTGACATGGAAATTGATCCGATTCTGCAATCCATTCTGATGGCGCCAATGTTTATCATTGGTGTTTTCGTAGCCATGTGGGTCGCAGGGCGCGTGCAATCTCATAATCCGCACGACCAGAACTGAAACTTTCAGCCCCAGATGAGAGCAGCGCCATTCCAGCGCTGAACAGCCATGTCCAAACCTTCTGCCGTTGGCACCGTGATGATCAATGCCGCGCGCGCCGCGGGCCGTGCGCTGGCGCGCGATTTCGGCGAGGTCGAGCATCTGCAGGTCTCCAAGAAGGGCCCGGCCGATTTCGTCTCCAATGCCGATCACAAGGCCGAGCAGATCATCTATGACAGCCTCTCCAAGGCGCGACCGGGTTACGGCTTCATCATGGAAGAATCCGGTGTCGTGGAAGGCACGGACAAGTCCAACACCTTCATTATCGACCCGCTTGATGGCACGATGAATTTCTTGCACGGCCAGCCGCATTATGCGGTATCGATCGCGCTTATGCGTGAGGGCCAATTGTTTGCTGGCGTGGTCTATGATGTCGCCAAGAATGAAATCTTCTGGGCCGAGAAAGGCCGCGGTTGCTGGCTCGACCAGCGCAAGCTTGTCGTCGCCGCACGCCGCAAACTCGGCGAAGCGGTCATCGCGACCGGAACACCCTGGCTTGGCAAAGCCGAAACGCTGCACGAGAAGTTCTGGAGTGAGCTGGCAGCGCTGACACCGGTCGCCGGCGGCATTCGCCGCTATGGCTCGGCAGCGCTGGATCTTGCCTGGGTTGCCGCCGGCCGGTTCGACGGCTTCTGGGAGCGCGACCTGAAATCCTGGGACATCGCAGCCGGCATCGTTCTGGTGCGCGAGGCGGGCGGTTTTGCCGAGGAAATCGATGGCGGCGACGTCTTGCGCACCGGCTCTATCCTGGCCGCGAACGAAGCCCTGATGCCTGAACTGCGCACGCGCCTGAAACAGGCCAAGGCGTTCGCGCGCGCGGAAGATAACGACGCCTGAGGCAGCATCTCCACGGTTTTCAAGGCTTTGATGACGCCAAAAGAGGCGATAGCCTGCCCGCGTTGAATGCCGAAAGGTCGATCCATCATGACGAACGATCCCGCCAGTGCCGAGCTTGGCGCCAATGCGGTGTTCCTGCAGGGCGTTGCCGAAAGCGATCTGCACATCGTCGATGAACTGATCCAGGAGCGCTGCCCCAGCTTCACCGCGCACTGGACCTGGCCCGTGATGCGCCCGATCCTGTATGGAATGCTGGGCTATACGCGCGCGCGGGCCATGGCCGACCATCTGGTGACGCTGAACGGGCGCCAGTCCTTTGAATATCTCGAAGGCGAGCTCGATATGCGCACCAGCACAAGTGGGATCGAGAGCCTGCCCAAGAGCGGACGGGTCATCGTTGCCGCGAATCATCCCACGGGTCTCGCTGATGGTGTGGCGGTGTGGAAGGTTCTACGCGAGGTGCGCGAAGATATTGTCGTCTTCGCCAATGCCGATGCCGTGCGCGTCAATCCGCGTTTTACCGATGTCATCATCCCCGTGGAATGGCTGACCGAAAAACGCTCCCCGGCCAAGACACGCGAAACCCTGCGCCAGGCCGCTGAGGCCTTTGCCGCAGAAAAATGCGTCCTGATCTTCCCCTCAGGCCGGCTCGCCAACATGGTGGACGGTAAACTGACCGAGAAGGACTGGTTCACCACCGTTGTCGGCCTCGCGAAAAAGCAAAACGCCCCGATCTGTCCGCTGAATGTGAAAGCGCGCAATTCGCGGCTCTATTATTTCCTCTCGCGTCTGAATGGCGAGCTGCGCGACATTACGCTGTTTCATGAGCTCTTGAACAAGACCCGCGCCCGTTTTGACATGACCTTCGGGCCGGTCATCCCGCCCGAGGCGCTGGAAGGACGCGCGCAGACCGTCACCGATGCCCTGCGCGATTATGTCTCCTATGAGTTGGCGGGGCAGCCCAGACTATCTTTCCAGACTGCCCCGTCGGATTAAGTTTGCTCACGCTGGCGACCGCTCACCATACCAGTTCACATTTCGCGTCATGAACATGGTCAGCGCGATGGCGGCAAAGCTGGCAATCGCGCCGGCCAGCAGGGCCTGATCTTCCGCGCGCATCAGCACATAGATCAGGCCATAAATCCCGCTCAGCACGCCGAAAGCTTTCAGGCCCGTCGCAGTGGATTTGAACACGCTGACCGAATAGAGCGAAACCAGCCCCACCGTCATGCCGGCTGCCAGGAAGAAAGCGAGATCAAAACCCATCCGCTCGGCAAAAGCCAGCAGCAGGAGATAGAAGATCGACTGGGCCAGGCCCACCAGCACATATTGCGCCGGGTGAGCCCGCGCCGATTGCGTCACCTCGAACAGGAAATAGGTGAGGAAGACAAAGCCGACAAACATGGCGGCATATTTCAGCGCGCGTTCCACGCTCTGATATGGGTTGGCGGGCCGCACAAAGCGCACCGCCATATCGCGTGCGTCCCAGTTGGTGAGCTGGGTGAGATCAATGCGCGCGCCCGCGCCGGGCACACCGCGCGCCAGATACGGCACCTCCCAGCGGGCGGTGAAGCCATCCACGCTATCCTCGCTCGCCGTGTGCTCAAGCGGAAGCACGCCACCGGTAAAGCTCGGATGATCCCAATTGCTGGCCATGGTCATGGCGGTGGACTTGGCGAAGGGCGCCAGGGCGAACCGTTCCGCGCCCGAAATCCCCAGCGACAGGGTGAGCGTGAGCGGCGCCTCCCGCGTTTCCAGATCAGCCAGCTCGGCTGCTGCCAGGCCAATCGAAGCGGCCGGAACGGGATTGTACTCGCCCGCTTCGCGATAGCCCGATGAGACCGCTGGCTCTACACTCAGGCGCTGACCATTGGCTGTCAGCACCAGATCGCCGCGCAGGCCACGCGTGTCGGAGACGCCGGAATAGATGCGCGCATCCTCCCAGAAGGGCACTGCATCAGACGGCAGAGCATCGCGCAGCGCCTGGGGGTCGAACACCGCTTCCATCTCGATCTCAGCATCGAAGACCGGCACGAGATAGATGCCGCGCTTGCGCTCTTCCACCGTGACTTGCACATCGGCTGTCCCGGTTTCGGCGAAGGCGATGGCGGTGCCGTAAACCACCGTATCCGGCTTTTCCGGATTGGGCGCGCGGGCATAGGGCACCGACAGAAAAGGGCCGAGCACGGTCTGGTTGCCGCCAACCTTTTCGGCCACTTCATTCATGGCCTGGCGTGCGCCCAGCGTGCGCTCATGCACAACGCCGTATACGAACAGGGCCGGGATCGCCATGAGCAGGGCGAGCCCGCAGACCAGCAACAGTTTCAGTCCCGCCGACCGCTTGGGCATAAAGCGGTCAAGCGGCGGCAGGCCGGGTGGGCCACCGCCAGGCGGCGGTGTGGGTGAGGTGTCAGCCGTGGAAGTCATCGGCCAGTCTCCTTGCAGGTATCTGATTGTTTGCGAGACTCTCAGATGCCTGCCGGGCAGGGCCGGAATGGGGCGCGCGCGCGGCGCGGGAAAGATAGATTACGGAAATGTTGGGATGGCGCGCACGGGCGTCCGCAGCGGCGGAAGCCGTGCGGTGGAGAGGAAAGATGAACCATGATGGGCCGCCCCCAATCACACTCTGGGCGAAGTCGAAGGGCGCGAGGATAAGCGGCACTTTGTGTCAGCTGGAGTCGAGAAACGCTGGTAGCTGACGGGCCGGGCCCTGCGGAGCGGGACTGGCGAAAGGTTCGCGCCCAACCCATTTCTGCCCGCGCGGCAGAAACCGCGCCATCACAGCCATCGGCTCTGCGCAGATCCGCGCCACCACCGTACGGCAGTCCGCCAGCACATGTCGCCATGTCGGCCTTGGCACAGGCCGCACCTCGTAGATCTCGATCACGCCATACCAGCTGACGCGCCAGGATATGCGCGCATCGCGCCCATAGTGTTCCATCAGGATTTCGAGCCGGGCAACGAAGCGGTGCAGGTTCCACCACAACACCGGCCAGAACAGCGGGTGCACATGGGCATAATCGGGATGGTGGGGCCGCCAGGTCATGCGCCTTATTCTGAGGCGCAAGTGGAACCGGTCGGATATGTCAGGCCGGCGCGCCTACCACTCCATGCCCATCTGCTTTTTCATCCAGTCGGAGAAGGTGGAGGGCTTTTCCAGGTTTTTCGGGTCTAGCGAGCCATAGGCCATCAGCGGGCCGGTCGCGGTTTCCAGGCGGACGCCATTGACCGCATCGCCCATGCCGGTCCAGCGGTCGGAATTGCGCGGATCGACAATCAGCATGATCTGCTCGCCGCCCTCGCCGACTTCATTGCGCCCAAAAATGAGGCCATAGACCTTTTCCCGGCCCCAGAGGCCGGTGGAGCGCGCCTGCAGCTTGCCGTCCAGCAGCACATCGTCCCAGAACATGCGCCGGCGCCATTGCAACACATGCATGCGTTCGCCACTGATCAGCTTGATGTCGATCTCATCGGTGGTCATGCGGACGATTTCAGCAGTGTATTGCGACATGGGACCAGCTCCGAAATTTATTGAAAAACGATATATTCAAAAACCGGCTGAGCGTCAAGCCGTTACCAGTGACTAGGCCGCCTGCATCCGCTTGCGGCGCGGCAATCTGACGAGGACCAGCCAGACCAGCATCGCCAGAAGGGGCGCAAAGGCGAGCCAGATCGGCAGGGTTGTCGCGTGGAACCAGTCGGGAAAGACCTGGGGCTGGCCGAGGAAAAGCGAGCCAGACGCCAGGAACATGGAAAAACACATGCGCCAGAGATGCCGGGCCAGGCGCGCCGCGCCGGCCAGCGAGCGGCGAAGGATCAGGTTGAGCTCTCCGATGGCGGCAAAACTGCCCGCCACCATGAACAGGATGAAGGCCTGCGGCGGGGACCCATCAACCGTACCGGTCTCACTGTTTGCGCCCATATACATGAAGGTTGCGCCCATTGCCGTGATCGCCAGCGCTGACGCAAGGCCTGCATAGCTGGTCCAACTGGCAGATACCCGCCCGCGGCCCTGTACGGTCAGCACGCCGGATATAAGGAGATAAAGCGCCATGATGCCGGCGACGAAATTCGGGCGCTGTCCTTCGGGGAGGAAAGGCGCAACGCCTGCGCCGATGGCATATGTAACGAACATCGAGACGAAAAATATCTTGCCGGCCAGCCGATGCAGGCGAGATCCCTTGCGCGAGGCAATTGCCGCTACGCCGGACAGCAGGCCGAGAACGCCGCCGCCAATATGGGCCCAAAGCAGGACTGCTGCGCCAAGATGGGCCCAGAAAGGGGCATCCTCGGCCACTTCAAGACGCGTCGCCTCCGCCGAACCGGCAAACAGACAGCCAAAGGCAAGGAGGAGGGCAATGTATCTGGCAATTGTCATTGGTCTGTTCACTCGACTATAAGCGGGCGTCTCGCCGTTTGGATTTATTGAAAAACAATATATTCGTCCCCTCGAGACCGTCAACCGAAACCAAATGAGAACGCTCACATTTATAGGCTGAGCCACAGGCCGCATCTTTCCTGGCCCGGGATAATCTTCCGAGAACCACCGCAAACAGAAAACCCGCCGGACTTTCATCCGGCGGGCTTTTTTGTTCGGAGCTGAAGAAGGAGCCTACTCGCTCTCACCTTCCTCTGGCGCATCCATCAGCTGCAGGGTCAGATAGGTGAACTCCAGCGCCGAGCGGCGGGCGCGTTCGACCTGGTTGGCCGCCGCCGAGTGTCCGCCATCGGTATTCTCGTAGTAATAGAACGGGAGCCCCGCCGCCTCGAACTTGGCGGCCATTTTCCGGGCATGGCCGGGATGGACGCGGTCATCCTTTGTCGAGGTCACGAAGAAGGGCGTGGGATAATCCTTGCCCGCATCGAAGTTCTGATAGGGCGAGATGGTCATCAGGAAGTCGCGCTCTTCGGGCACATCCGGCGAGCCGTATTCATCCACCCAGGAGGCGCCCGCCAGCAGCATGTGATAGCGCATCATGTCGAGCAGGGGCACCTGCACGACGACCGCGTTCCAGAGATCCGGGCGCTGGTTCAGCATCACGCCCATGAGCAAGCCGCCATTTGAGCCGCCCATGATGCCGAGATGCTCCGGCGTGGTCAGGCCATCGGCCACGATATCTTCGCCCACGGCGATGAAATCGTCATAGATGCGCTGGCGGTTGAGCTTCAGGCCGGCCTGGTGCCAGGTCGGGCCGAACTCGCCGCCGCCACGGATATTGGCCAGCACATAGGCCCCGCCCTGCTCCAGCCAGAGCCGGCCGATCGTCGCCGAATAAGACGGGTTCAGCGAGACCTGGAAGCCGCCATAGCCATAGAGCAGCGTCGGCGTGGAACCGTCCATCACCGTGTCTTCGCCGCGGACCACGAAATACGGGATCTGTGTGCCATCGGTGGAAGTGGCGAATTTCTGCTCGACCACCAGGCCTTCGGTGTCGAACTTGGCAGGCAGGGATTTCAGCGTGGTGGTGGTGCCGGTTTCGGCATCCCATTCCAGCAGGGAATCCGGTGTCAGAAAGCCCTCATAATTGAGCAGGACGGTCGCTTCATCCTTGTCGGCGAAGGCAATCCCTGCCTGGCCCTTGCCCGGCAACTCGACCGGCGAGGCGACCCAGCCGTCAAAGCCTTCATCGAGGCGCAGGACCTTGCCGACCACGGTATCGTTGATCGCCAGCAGCACGGCATTCTTCGACACCGACACGCTTTCCACGGCCTGGGTCTCGCTCGGATGGAAGACCAGCTCGACGGTCTCCGGCAATGCGCCGGTTTCCAGGAATTCGGAAATCGAGAAGGCGATCACATCGCCTGACTTGAAGGCATCATGGCCTTCCGGCGCCCAGTCCTGTTCCAGCGTGACGAGCAGCTTGTCGCCATAGACATCGCGCGGGGTGGATTTGGGCGGGATCGGCCATTGCACCGGATCGCCACCATCGGCTGGCAGGTACCAGTATTTCGAGGTGAAGAAAGTGTCGGCCTCGACCGCGCCCTGCAGGACGGTGCCGTCTTCCAGCTCCAGCGTGAAGGGCCAGACGCCGACATCGGTCTTGTCGCCGGAGATCAGGGTTTCAGCCTCTTCCAGCGGCGTGCCGCGCGTCCAGCGCTTGACCACGGACGGGTAGCCGGACTCGGTCAGCGTGGCGCCATCCCCGCCCCAGTCGGTGGCGATCAGCAGCGTGTCGCGATCGACCCAGGCCGCGCCCTGCTTGGCTTCCGGCGTGGTGAAGCCGCCCTCGACAAATGTCTTGGTCTTCAGGTCGAACTCGCGCGTTTCCACCGCATCCTTGCCGCCGTTCGACAGCGAGACCATGCACAGCCAGCCGCCCTCATCTTTGGGGTCGAAGCAGTTTGCGCCCTTGTAGACCCAGTTGGCCTCTTCCTCGGCGGCGAGGGCATCGAAATCGAGAATGGTCTCCCAATCCGGGCTTTCGCTGCGATAGCTCTCCAGCGTGGTGCGGCGCCACAGGCCGCGCACATTGGTCTCGTCCTGCCAGAAATTATACGCCATGCCATCGCGGATGGTGACATAGGGGATGCGCTCGGAGGATGTCGCAACCTCCGTGGCGGCCGCCAGATAGCCTTCATAGACCGGCTGGGCCTCCAGCACTGCCAGGCTGCGGGCATTCTGGCCCTCCACCCAGGCGAGTGCGGCCTCGCCCTCAACTTCTTCCAGCCACAGGAATGGATCTTCGGCGTCTGCCGTTTCAGTCATTGTCTCTCCAGAGTCAGGGGTAGGAGCATCTGCCGCCATAGGGACATCCGGCGCCACCGCAGGCGCCAGATCGCTTGGCTCAGATGAGACGCAAGCGGCAAGTGTTAGCGCGGCAAGCGCCGTTGTCGCGAACAGAATACGCATGATTTATCCTCGCTTGGGTTCCTCGTGCCCCGCATAAGGGCAAGGCCGGTACGATTTTGCAAGATGCGGAACTGCCGCTTGAACGGAAAGCTTTTACCTCCGCAAAGCCAGATGCTAGCGTTCCAAGTTCAGGGGAGTCCGATGGCCGATATTTTCATTTCCTACAAACGTGAAGACAAGCACCTCGCAGAGGACACGATTCACCAGCTGCAGGATGCCGGGTTCTCGGTCTGGTATGATGAACGGATCACGCCGCATACCAGTTGGGATGAGACAATCGAGGCGGAGATCGCCGCTGCCAAGGCCGTGGTTGTGTTGTGGACGCCTCGCTCTGTTCTGTCGGAATGGGTGCGCACAGAGGCCGACTATGCCAAGGAAAAGGGCAAGCTGGTTCCAGTCATCCTGGAGGCCTGCTCGATCCCCCTCGCCTATCGCCGCACGCAGACCGTCGACCTCAGCGCCTGGGACGGCAACCCGGCTGATCGCAGCTTCCAAAAACTTGTCGGCTGGGTGCGCGGTCTCGTGGCCGGGACGGGCTCAGCGCCTGGCAGTATCGGACCGTCGACCTCCGCTCCCGGCTCATCCAGACCGGGGCGGAAAAGCCGGACGGGACTTTATGCCGTGCTGGCCATCTTGTTGGTCGGGGGCGGCGGGGGGCTTTATGCTACCGGCCTCCTGGACAAGCCGCTCGCCCTCTTGACCGCCGAGACCGATACTTCCGAGATCGATACGCCTGCGCCAGAGCCAACCCCACCGCCAGAGCCTCAGGCCCCGGCCTGCATTCGCCTTTCGATCACCGCAGATGAGAAAGGCCCACACGGGAATTGGGATTTCCCCGCCCCTCGGCCAGATATTACCGTCACCAGCGACAGTCATGGCAATGTCCGCTTCAGTTGCGATAATGACTATCGCTGCTCCAGCGGGAACTTTCAGAATACCGGGCGCCAGGACCGCATCACACTGCTGGTCCAGGACGAGGATATTGACGAGGCGGATCTGATGGGCGCGGGCAATTGCGCCATTCCTTCATCAAGCTGCCGGATCGGCCGCGTGACCGTCCGAATAAGCGGGTGCTAGAGCGCCGGGCGAAAAAGTGGACTCCGGTTTTTCGCATGAGCCGGCGCGACCACAAAAAAACCTAGAGCATCGAGCGTTTCACATATAACGCC
>JALEGE010000116.1 GCA_022760335.1 Hyphomonadaceae bacterium | reverse complement strand
GTGACAGGTGCCAGTGCAAGCGCGTCCTGTGTGCTCTATGACGAAAGGAAGGCAGTCAGCTGTGATTTCGATCGACCCGTCAGACCGGCCTTTTGAGGATGTGCGCGCGCTAATCCATCAGCGTGCCGAACCCGATATCGCCAAGGCGCAGAAAGTACGCGGGGCGTTGCTTGGCATGGGCCGGGAGGGAGATTTCGGGCGTCTGGGAGAGAGCGCAGTCTGGCTGGCAGAATGGCAGAAGCGGTATCCGCCGCGAATCGAGAATGCGACGCTGGCGATGTTCGCTGGTTCCCATGGTCTGCGTAGTGAGGGCGTGTCCCTGTCAAAGGACGCAGATACACGCGACCAGATCGAGGCGCTCAAGACCGGGCGTGCGCCGCTCTCTGCCATTGCCGCCCAGTCTGGTGCCAATGTGCGCGTGTTCGAATTGGCCATAGAGAAGCCGACTGGCAACATCGCGCTAGAGCCGGCCATGAGCGAGCGCGAGTGCGCGGCGACCATGGCGTATGGCTTTGAGGCGCTGGAGGGTGGTTGCGATCTGCTTGCGCTGGGGGTGATCGGGGCGGGTATCGGTACGGCGGCGGCCGCTGTCGCTTGCGCGCTCTATGGCGGATCTTCGGATTACTGGGTGCGTCCGGGTTCGGGGACGCCGTCTGATATGACGCGTAAACGTGCGGCGCTTGTCGATGAAGCGCTGATGTTGAACCGTGGCCATATAGAAGATCCGTTGGAGGCGTTGGCCCGGCTCGGCGGGCGCGAGATCGCCGCCTGCGCCGGCGCAATCATAGCCGCGCGTTTGCAGGGAGTGCCCGTGCTGCTGGATGGGTTTGCGACAACAATTGCCGCTGGCGTTGTACATGCGATTTCGCCATCCGCGATTGATCATGTGGTCGCTGCGCATGCGACGGGGCGCCCGGCCCATCAGGCGGCGCTTGAGCGTCTGGACTTGTCACCGCTTGTTGAGTTTCGTTTTCAAACCGGTGGCGGTCTCGGGTCCGCCACGGCTGTTGGAATCCTCCGCACGGCCTGCGCGCCCTTCATTTCCAAACCGGCATCTTGACGTAGCGTTTACCCACTGCAACTGGGAAATTCAGTGCGTCACCTTGACGTTTACGTCCACGTCACCTTGAGATATTGCGACTTTCGTATAGTCTCCACGCCAGAGGAAACACCATCAAGGACACCACCCCATGAACCTGGAATTCACGCCCGAAGAGATTGCTTTTCGCAATGAAGTGCGCGCCTTCATCGAAGAGAACTACCCGGATGAGATCAAAGGACTGGGCGCACGAGAAGACCTGACGCGTGAACAGTTTCTGGCCTGGCACAAGGTGCTCGGTAAAAAGGGGTGGTCGGCCCCTGCCTGGCCAGAAAAATATGGCGGCACCGGCTGGACTGCCACTCAGCGCTATATCTGGTCAGAGGAGAATGCCCGCGTCGATGCGATCATGCCCTTGCCCTTTGGCGTCAGTATGGTCGGCCCCGTCATCTACACATTCGGCAGCGAAGAGCAGAAGGCGCAGCATCTGCCCGGCATTCGCTCTGGTGATGTGTGGTGGTGTCAGGGCTATTCTGAGCCTGGCGCCGGATCTGACCTCGCCAGCCTGAAAACCACCGCGGTGCGCGATGGGGATCATTATGTGATCAATGGCCAGAAAACCTGGACGACCCTTGCCCAGCATGCCGACTGGATCTTCATTCTTTGCCGCACCGATCCGGACGCGGCCAAGCCGCAGGAAGGGATTAGTTTTATCCTGGCCGATATGAATACGCCCGGCATTGAAGTGCGTCCGATTATAACCATTGATGGCAGCCATGAGGTGAATGAAACCTGGCTGACCGATGTGCGCGTGCCGGTGGAAAACCTGGTCGGCAAGGAGAATGAAGGGTGGACCTATGCCAAGTTCCTGCTCGCCCATGAACGTTCCGGGATTGCCGGTGTCGCGCGTTCAAAGCGTGGTGTGGAGAAGCTTCGGCAAATTGCCTCCACCGAGCTGATTGACGGCGAACCGCTAATTTCAGACGGCGAGTTCGCCCGCAAGATCAGCCAGTTGGAAATTGATCTGACAGCGCTGGAGTTTACAGAGCTGCGCACGCTGGCGCGGGAAAGCCAGGGTAAGGGGCCGGGGCCGGAAAGCTCGATCCTGAAGATCAAGGGGACAGAGATTCAGCAACGCCTGACCGAACTGACGCTTGAAGCGGTTGGAAATTATGGTGCGCCGTATTTTCGCGGCTTCTCCGAGGACGGTTCCAATGAGTTTGGCATCGGACCAGACTATGCCCACCATGCCGGGCCAGCCTATTTCAATATGCGCAAGACCTCGATTTATGGTGGGTCCAACGAGATCCAGCGCAACATTATCACCAAGATGATCCTGGGGCTTTAACCGTGAAAAGCAAACTCCAATTCTTTGCCGCCGCAAGTGCTCTTTTTGCGGTGGCACTCTCTGGGTGTGCGAACACCGAGACTGGTGTCGATGTAGTCGCGCAGCCAGCTGAACAACCGGCCGATCCAGCCTTTGGCGGACTCATGCCCGGAACGACTTTAAACTGGATCGATGTCGATGGTGGCTTTGACTCAGGTTTCATGAATGTCGTGGTCGCCCGTGGACCGGATTACACAATTTTTTTCGATCCGGAATGGGCAGAATATGCCTTGGATGATGAGGATCCGGCTGCGGCCTATGGCGTGGAGTATAGCGGTATACTCTATTATGGTTGCGACGAGGCGCTGCCTGGAAATGATGATCGAGAGAAGATCGCAAGCCTTAAGGAAATGTCGGCAGGTGAGGTGCTTGAACTGCCAGACCTTGGCGTCAGCGTGAAGGTGGGCAAGGAAAGCCAGTCCAATATCAACGGCTTGGGCGATATCACAGTCCGCGAATACGATATTCATTGGGGCGGAGAAGAGGCGGCTGAGTCCGAACTGGTTTCTGTCGCTGAAGAATTTGATGTGACAGTGAAAGTGGTTTGGAGTGAAGGACCTCCATCGGTGGTCGCAGGCGTTGCCCTGACCAGCGCACCCAAGCCTCTATCTCTGCGCCATGCCAGCGCGCTCGGCAATTGTGCGGCGCTGGTGGACTAGGCGAACAAGAACACTTGGGAGAGAGACAAGATGGATTTTAATTTCACCGAAGAGCAAAGCATGATCCGCGACAGCCTCGCCCGGCTGATCCGCGAGCAATATGACTTTGAGACGCGCCGCAGTGTTGTGGAGTCCGACGCTGGGTGGCGTCCGGAAATGTGGGCGCAGTTCGCCGAACTGGGTCTGCTGATGGCACCGTTCAGCGAGGAAGATGGCGGCCTTGGCGGCGGCGCGATCGATGCCATGGTCGTGATGGAAGAGTTCGGCAAGGGCCTGGTGGTCGAACCGTTCGTGCCGAGCGTGGTTTGCGGCGGCGGTTTCCTCAAACATGCCGGCAGCGTGGCACAAAAGGAAGAGTATCTGGCGGGCATCATGTCAGGCGAGCAGATCTTCGCCTTCGCCTGGGCAGAGCCAAAAGGCCGGTATAATTATGCCGATCTGGAAACAACCGCGCGCAAGGATGGTGCGGGTTTCGTGCTGAACGGCCACAAGGCCGTCGTCATCGGTGCGCCCTGGGCGAGCCATTTCGTCGTCACTGCGCGCACTGCAGGCGATCGCCGCGACAGAGCGGGCGTATCGGCCTTCATCGTTGCCAAGGATGCGGCGGGTGTCACGACACGTGATTATCCAACTGTGGATGGGCGTCGTGCATCCGAAGTTTATTTTGAGAATGTGGCTCTCAGTTCAGAGCATCTGATCGGCGAGGTTGATGGGGCGTTGTCGCTGGTCGAGCGGGTCGGGGATGAGGCTACTGCTGCGCTGTGCGCTGAAGCCTGTGGCGCCATGGGTGTGGCGCATGCCCAGACGGTGGAGTATTCCCGCACGCGCAAGCAGTTTGGCGTGCCGATCGGCAAGTTCCAGGTGCTGCAACACCGTATGGTGGACATGTTCATGGAGCATGAGCAGTCAATTTCCATGACCTATATGGCGACGCTGAAGCTCGATGAACCCGAGATCGAGCGCAAGAAGGCGGTGTCCGCTGCCAAGGTGCGCATTGGTCAGGCTGGACGCTTGGTTGGCCAACAGGCTGTTCAGATCCATGGCGGTATGGGGATGACCGAAGAACTGGCTGTCGGACATTATTTCAAGCGTATCACGATGGTGGATTCCGAGTTTGGCAATGTTGACTATCATCTCAAGCGCTACACGGATCTGTGTGCGGCGGAGATGGCTGTCGCGGCGGAATAGTGCCTGCGATCAGGAAAGCGTCGACTGTAAATTGACCCGGCCAACGCCTGCGTCCACACTTCACGCAGGTAATGTGTGAGGAAATCGTCATGGGGTTTAACCTACGCTGGAAGCACGGCCTGTTTGGCCTGATGGCAACAGGTCTTATCGCCAGTGCCGGATATGCTGATCCGGTCGAGGAAGCTCCGCCACCTTGCGCGGGTGAACCCTATGACGACTTCGACTTCTGGCTGGGCAGCTGGAGAGTGCATGATCCTGACGGCATCTTCCTTGGTGAAAACGTGATCACAGCCCACGAGGACCATTGCTTGCTGATCGAGCATTGGATCTCTGAACACGGCAATACCGGGCAGAGTTATAATTTCTACGACCCGGCGCGGGAAGAATGGCGCCAGGTCTGGGCGAGCGACTGGGGCTTGGTAGACTATAGCGGTGGCCTGAATAATCAGGGACAGATGATCCTGGTTGGTGAGATCACCTTTCGCGATGGCACAACCGCGCCCTTCATGGGAAGTTGGACTCCGAATGAGGACGGGTCAGTGACACAGAGTTTCAAGCAGTTCGATGCGGATACCAGCGCTTGGGTCGACTGGTTCACCGGGGTCTATACGCCCATGCCCGATATGGCGGCGCCAGAATGGAATGAGCCTCAATGAGCCAAGGTCGGCGTTTCCTGACAACCGGATCGACCTTCGAAAGCGAGCTATCCTATTCACGTGCAATCGTGCAGGGCGACTGGTGCTTTGTCTCTGGCATTACGGGCTATGATTATTCCGCAATGACCTTGCCGGCGGACATGGGTGCGCAGGTGAGCAACGCGTTCGATACCATGGAGCGGGTCCTGGCCGAAGCGGGCTTCGAGCCTGCTCATATTGCCCGCGCCCGCTATATCCTGTGCGACCGGGATGATCTTGGCGCCGCCAAGCCTGTCATCGGTGCACGGATGGCCGATATTCGTCCTGCGGCGACCATGATCATCGCGGATATGATGGTGGAGGAGATGCGCTTCGAATTGGAAGTCACGGCTTTCCGGGGCTGATTGTCGTGGCGTCAGCCTTGCCGCAGGCGACAGCGGTCATAGAATAATTTGAAAAGATATATGGGAGGAAACAGCATGATCGGTGTCGTGGCCAAGCTTACCATTGCCGAAGGCAAACACGCAGAGTTTGAACAGGTCGCCAAGGACCTTATGGCCAAGGTGAAGGCCAATGAGCCTGGCACGCTGACCTACCAGCTCTACAAGTCCAAATCCGATGCCAATGTCTATATCTTCATGGAGCAATATGCCACCGAAGATGATCTGAAGGCACATGGCAAAACAGAGTATTTCAAGGCTGCTGGTCCGCAACTGGCACCGTGCCTTGCCGCCGCGCCGGACATTCAATATTTCGACATCGTCGAATAGGGCAGGGTCATGGAACTCGCCTTTACGCCCGAAGAGCGGGCATTCCAGGCCGATGTGCGCGCCTGGATTGACGAGGCCTACACGCCGGATCTGCGTGCGAAAATGGCCATGTCCAAGACCGGTTATCTCGACAGAGAAGGTCAGATCACCTGGCAGAAGCGACTGCATGCGCGTGGCTTTATCGCCCCCAATTGGCCGGAGAAGTATGGTGGCCCTGGGCTGACACCGACACAGAAATACATCCTGCATATGGAGCTTTCGGCGGCGGGAACACCAAGCGTGGTTCCCATGGGCGTTTCCATGGTGGCGCCAGTGATCATGGCTTTCGGGAATGAGGCTCAAAAAGCGCAGCATCTCCCGCCGATCCTGAGCTCCGACATCTGGTGGTGCCAGGGCTATTCAGAGCCAGGTGCGGGCTCTGATCTGGCCAGTCTGCAGATGAGCGCGGTGCGCGATGGCGACGAATATGTTCTCAATGGCTCGAAGATCTGGACGACCCTGGCACAGCATGCCGACTGGATCTTCTGCCTGGTGCGCACCTCGCGCGAGGGCAAGCCGCAGGAGGGGATTTCCTTCCTGGTTTTCCCGATGGATTTGCCGGGCATTTCCGTGCGACCCCTGCCAACTCTGGATGGCCCCATGGAGGGTGAGCAGGAGATCAATCAGGTCTTCTTCGAGGATGTGCGCGTGCCGATTGAGGCGAGCCTGATCGGGGAAGAAAACAAGGGTTGGACCTACGCCAAGTATCTCCTGCAGTTCGAGCGCGGCAATGCCTATGCGCCGGGCTTGCGCAATATGTTGTCCAAGGTGCGCAAGATCGCATCACGGGAACAGATCGGCGATGTGCCGCTGATTCAGGATGCCGATTTTTCCCGCAAGCTGGCCGAGATGGAAATGCGGATCGAAGCACTGAATGCCACTGAGCTGCGCATTTTTTCCGCGCTCAGCGCTGGAGAAGCCGTTGGGCCAGAAAGTTCCATGGTAAAATGCGCTGGCAGTGAAGCCCAGCAGGCGATCACGGAACTTGCGCTGGAAGCCGTAGGCCAGGCGGGACATGTCTTTGTGCGCGACAGCTGGGCGCATTTGCGTGAAGGCGCGAATGCGGATCTACCGATGCCTGAGTATGCCGTGCCGGTCGCGCCGAGCTATTTCAACTATCGCAAGACCTCCATTTATGCAGGCTCGAACGAGATCCAGCGCAATATCATGGCAAAGATGGTGCTGGGGCTCTAGCGGGTGGCGGGCACTCTGCCTCCGAAGCTGAGCCTGCCCACCAAGCTGGCCTATGCGCTTGGTGGGGTGGCCTATGGCATCAAGGGGAATGGCTTCAGCTATTTTCTGATGTTCTGCTATGCTCAGGCCTTCGGTCTACCACCAGAGCAGGTCGGGCTGGCCTTGTTGCTGGCCTTCATGTTCGACGCTTTCAGCGATCCGCTGGTGGGGTATCTGTCCGACAATACCCGGAGCTTTCTTGGCCGGCGTCATATCTACATGTATGGCGCGATTCTGCCGGTCGGGTTCGTCTATTATCTGCTCTGGAACCCGCCCGATACGCTCGGGCAGGGCGGACTTTTCTGGTATCTTGTGCTCATCGCCGTAGGCGTGCGCCTGCTGATTACCTTTTACGAGGTGCCATGCACGGCGCTGAGTGCGGAGCTGACCCGCGACTATGACGAGCGTACCAATCTGCTCACGCTGAGGGCGGTCTTTGTCTATTTTGGCGGGGTTGTCATGGCCGCGTCAACACTCGCCTTCATTCTGCAGGAGCGCGACGGGGCGAGCGCGTTCACCGATGCCGAAGGCTTCGGCACATATGGCTTGATCGGGGCGCTTGCGATAATGGCTTCAATGCTGGTCTGCAGCTTGGGCACACAGCGCTTCATTCCGCATCTGACCAAGGCCGACAGCGTGCCGAAATCTTTTCTGGCTGGGCTGGGGGAAGTTGCGCAGACCCTGAAGAGCCCTTCGCTGGCTGCCTTGTTTGCCTCTCAGCTGGCTGGATATGCCGCCTTCGGGGTCAGCACCTCGTTGATCTACTATCTGCTGGGCTATTTCTGGGGCTTTTCCAGCTTACAAAGTTCGATCCTTACCGCCAGCGTCCTGGTCTCCGCAGTTCTGGCTCTCTTCATCGGGCCGCCGCTATCGCGCCGGCTGGGTAAGCGTGCGGCGGCCTTTAGCCTGGGTGTTTTGGCTCTGATCCTTGCCGTGGGTCCTGTCACGCTGCGTCTTCTGGGGCTTATGCCAGAGAATGGATCGCCAGCTCTTTTTGGGATTATGCTGACCACTACGACCATCGACTATGCCTGCGTGATCGCGATGAACGCGACCGTCAGCGCGATGTTTTCTGATCTTGTGGAAGAGGCAGAGCTGCGCTCCGGTAAGCGTTCAGAGGGTCTTCTGTTTAGCGTGATGACCTTCACCCGTAAGTCCGTCGAGGGCATTGGTGTGCTCTCGGCCAGTCTTATTTTGGCGTTGATTTCCTTCCCGGAGGGCGCCGATCCCGGTGAGGTGGATGCGGCTACGATCTTCCGTCTTGGTGCGCTCTACGCTCCTGCGGTTTTCATCTTCTGGGCACTCATGCTGGTTTTCATTTCCCGCTATCGCATTTCACGCGCTGACCATGAAGCAAACCTTGCGAGCCTTGCGGCGCGAGCCGCCGCCGAGCAGGAGGATGCCGGACCACATTACTGAAAAGTCATGCGACGCCGATTGACCGCCCTCATTTGCCTCACCATAGCCTGAATCCATGACTAGATACGTCCCTATGACCCGTCATGCTTCAAAGCTGTTCTATACGGCCTTGGCTGCGGTGATCCTGCTGCTGACGATTGCGCTTTTGCCAATCTTGCCTGGACACGCGCAGGCCCAGGAGGCACCTCAGGTGCCTTCGTCCCAGGCCGAAATCAATCTGAGCTTCGCGCCGCTTGTGCGCGAAGCTTCCCCAGCTGTGGTGAATGTCTACACCCGTACCGTGGTGTCGACGCCTGCGCGAAGTGCGCGTGAAGCTTTTTTCCGGCAATTCTACGGCTTGCCCAGCGAGCAGGTGTCCAATTCTCTGGGCTCTGGCGTGATTGTCGGGGCCGATGGTGTCATCGTGACGAACAATCATGTCATTGATGGCGCAACTGAGCTGAAGGTTGTGCTGGCCGACCGGCGCGAATATGAGGCCGAGCT
Organism: Hyphomonadaceae bacterium; assembly: GCA_022760335.1. Taxonomy (GTDB): domain Bacteria; phylum Pseudomonadota; class Alphaproteobacteria; order Caulobacterales; family Hyphomonadaceae; genus UBA5336. The sequence goes on along the minus strand of JALEGE010000116.1, from coordinate 12,436 downwards.
TGTGTTGGCTGATGCGCGCACGGACCTGGCTGTTCTGAAGATCGATACGGGCGGCGAAATCCTGCCGACGCTTGATTTTGCCGATACGCGCGGCCTTGCCGTGGGTGACCTGGTCCTGGCGATCGGCAATCCCTTTGGCGTCGGGCAGACCGTGACCAGCGGTATCGTTTCAGCCATGGCGCGCACCGATGTCGGCATTTCCGACTATGCCTTTTTCCTGCAGACCGATGCGGCTGTGAACCCCGGCAATTCAGGCGGCGCGCTGGTGAACACGAAAGGTGAGCTGGTGGGCGTGAATACGGCTATCTTCTCCCGCTCGGGCGGCTCGAACGGGATCGGCTTTGCCATCCCGGCCGAGATGGTGCGCCGGGTTGTGGATGCGGCGATCAATGAGGGCATGATCGTGCGCCCCTGGCTTGGCCTGAAGGGCGAGTCAGTGAGCTTTGATATTGCTCGCACCCAAGGTTTGGAGCGGCCTGTGGGCGTGATTGTCACCGAAGTCTATGAAGACGGCCCGGCCGACAAGGCGGGCTTGCGCCGCGGCGATCTGGTGCTGTCGATCGATGGGCGCGAAGTGTTTGATGAGCGCGGCCTGAAATTCCTCGCGGCGCTGCATTCGCCCGGTGAAACCGCCGAGATGGAGATCTTGCGCGCCGGCGAAACGCAGACGCTGAACCCGGTTTTGAAACCGCCGCCCGGCGCGACGGAAGCCGAGCGTGTTCTGTTGGAAGGCCACCACCCCTTCTCAGGCGCGGAGGTTGCTGAACTCAGCCCGCGCCTGGCCGAGGAACTGGGCCGCGATCCTTTCGACTCCGGCATTCTGGTGACACGCATTCTACGCGGGGCCTATGCCCGCCGTGTGGTGCGCCCCGGTGATGTCATCGTCTCCGTCAACGGCGAGCGCGTCGACAGCATGGACAAGTTGGAGACCGAACTCTCCGATGATGCGTCCGGCGAGTGGCTGATCGAACTGGAGCGCAACGGCCAGCGGATTTCCGGCACGGTGCGGATTTAGGCGCCGATCAACTCCCGGACGGCATGTTCGGCCCGTATTCTGCCATGGCGGCATCGTCGAGCGCCTTGGCGCGGGTAAAAGCTTCGCGCGCATAGATTCGGTCGCGATAGCCGGTGAACTCGGGCGTTTCCGGCATGGTGCCAAAGCCAAGACCCCAGCCAATCTGCGAGCCGACATACACGTCTGCCGCCGTGAACCGGTCGCCGCAAATATAGGGGCCATCGCCGAGCAGGCTCTTCAGTCCGTCAATCGCACGCTCAAAGCTGCCATACCCCATCATGCCGGACTTCTGAGGATCATCCGTTGCCCATCCCATGGAACGGTTTGTCACCGCCTGTTCCAAAGGTCCCGCCGCAAAGAACATTGCGCGATAGTATTTCCCGCGCTCGGCATCGGTTGGCCCAAGCCCGGCGCCTGGGAACACATCAGCCAGATAGGCGCAGATGGCCGCGCACTCGGTCACCACCGTGTTGCCATGGACAATCACGGGGACCTTGGCCATGGGATTGATGGCCGTATAGGCCGGCGCATTCATCTCCGGCCCATATCGCAGGAATTGCGTCTCATAAGGTTGCCCCACCTCTTCAAGCATCCAGCGGGCAATTCGCCCGCGCGACATGGGATTGGTGTAAAATTTCAGATCGCCAGCCATTGCACCCTCCAGTAATGTTCCTGTATTGTTCGGTAAAACCACTACCCGTCAAGTTATTTTCGAATCAATCTTTCCGAACTGTATATGCGGATGTTAGATGGCATGTGAAACTGTATTCCTGATAGCGCACAGGCTCGAGGTTCTCGAGTCCAACCGTGATGGTTCGCTGTCCGGACTCGTTCTGGAATGTCACGCGATAGTCGATGTCGCTGGCATCGCATGCCCTGATCTGAATTTCGTCCTGGGAGATCCAACTCACTTCGATGTCGATGGCACGGCGAATTTCGAAAAGCGGTTCGTCCAGTTCGAGAAAGGGCGCGCGCAACCCCACAATCCGCGCTTTGTCCAGGGTCGAGCAGCAGGCGCCAGCGTCAAATCTTTGCAGCTCAATGACATAGTCGTCATCGGGGGAGGTGAGAATGGCGGTTTCTGAGGGCGAGGTGCTGTCGCAGCCTGTCTGGGAAATGGCAAGAGCTATGACCATTGGCAGAAGGCGCCATACGGCTCTCATTCTGGAAATCCTATATGTGGGTTGACCCCAGATTAGCTTGAGCTGATCACATGTTTATGACGCAAATAAGTCTCGGTTCTGGCGTTGCCGCTCGAGCTGGCAGATAAGGTATGCGCATGAGTGAAGACCTTTTCTCGTCCGCCGGGCTGGACTCCGGCGCGCCTCAGCCGCTGGCAGACCGCCTGCGGCCGAAAAAACTGTCCGAAGTAGTCGGGCAGGACCATCTGCTTGGCCCGGAAGGTACACTGACGCGTCTCCGGGCATCCGGTACGCTCACCTCGCTCATCCTCTGGGGGCCGCCCGGAGTGGGCAAGACGACGATTGCCCGCTTGTTGGCCGATGAGACGAAGCTGCATTTTGAAGCCATCAGTGCAGTGTTTTCCGGCGTGAAGGATCTGCGCGCGGCTTTCGATGCGGCCGAGGCGCGGCGGCGCACGGGGCAGGGCACCTTGCTGTTCGTGGACGAGATCCACCGTTTCAACCGCGCCCAGCAGGATGGCTTTTTGCCTTTCGTGGAGGCTGGCGTGGTGACCCTGGTGGGCGCGACGACAGAGAATCCCAGCTTCGAGCTGAATGGCGCGCTGCTCTCGCGCTGCACCGTCTTCACGCTCAAGCGCCTGGATGACATGGCGCTGGAAGCCTTGTTGAAGCGCGCCGAGGATGATCTGGGCGCGCCCTTGCCGCTAAAGCCTGAGGCGCGCGAGGCATTGAAAGCCATGGCCGATGGCGATGGGCGCTATATGCTGAATCTGGCCGAACAGGTGCACCTGCTCGGAAAGCTAGACGCGCCCTTTTCGGCCAAGGCGCTTGGCGAGCTGATCCAGAAGCGCGCGCCCGCCTATGACAAGGACCGCGAGGAGCATTACAATCTCATCTCCGCGCTGCATAAATCGATCCGCGGGTCGGATCCCGATGCCGCGCTCTACTGGTTTGCGCGCATGCTGGAAGGCGGAGAGGATCCGCGCTATCTCGCCCGGCGTCTGGTGCGCATGGCGAGTGAGGATATCGGTCTGGCCGACCCAACCGCGCTGATGATCGCAGGTGAGGCCGCGCGCACCTATGAGCGCCTCGGCAGCCCAGAGGGAGAGCTGGCCCTCGCCCATGCCGTCGTCCACATGGCCACAGCGCCGAAATCCAACGCTGCCTATGTCGCCTATAAGGCCGCACGGGCCGCGGCGCGCGAAACCGGCTCGCTGATGCCGCCGAAACACATCCTCAATGCGCCGACAAAGTTCATGAAATCAGAGGGCTATGGCGAGGGCTACGCCTATGACCATGATACCGAGGAGGGCTTTTCGGGCCAGAATTATTTCCCCGATGGCATGGAACGGCGCGCCTTTTACACGCCCAAGGGCGAAGGCCGGGAAGCCCCGATTGCCGAGCGTTTGAAGCGCTGGGCGGAGCTGCGCAAGACGCGCGGTGGCGGTACAGGCTGAACAGGGCTATATTGTTCGCATGGAAAACGCTGCGCTGAAATCTGCATATGAAAAACTGCTCGCCTTGCCGGACGACAAGCAGGCCGAAGCGGCTGAGATGATCGAGGCCTTCGTGGCGAATGATCCTCATGCGACCTCAGTGAAATTGTCAGCCTGGCAGATCGAAGAAGTTCGCCGCCGTTTGGCGGAATCCAATCCAGACTATGTGCCGGATGCGGAAATGGATGCCTTCTTCGACGGCCTGATAAATGCGGATTAGGTATCGGCGAATAGCGAAAGCCGATCTAGCGAGAATTCATGCCTTCATTGCCCGTCATAATCCTGATGCGGCACGAAGGGGCATTGCAGAAATTCGTCGGCAGGTTCGCCTGATTCCCGACTTCCCGGAGAAGCATCGCCTGGGGGACATGGAGGGGACACGTGAACTCATCGACCAGAAATATGGCGACATAGTTGTCTATGTAGTGGAACCTGGCTGGATCGGTATCCTTGCTGTCTTCCATGCATCTGAAGATCGCCCGAGGGGCCGATGACCCGCAATCGCCCCATCCCGCATATCTCTGAAGCCGATAAGGCGTATATCCGCAGCCTTCTTATCCACGAAGACGCCCATATCCTCGCCTTCAACAAGCCGTCTGGCCTGCCAAGCCAGGTGCGGGGCAATCGGGCGCGGAATCTCGATCATCTGCTCTGGGCTTTTGCGAAGTCGAACGGCAAGCGCCCACGCCTTGTTCACAGGCTGGATGCCGGCACGAGTGGCGTCATCGTGGCCGGGCGAACGCAGCCGGCGGCGGTCGCTCTGTCAGAGGCTTTCGCGGGTCGCACGGCGGAAAAGACCTATCTCGCCCTTGTAAGTGGCGCTTTGCGGGAGGTTGAGGCCGGACGGATCGAAACGAGCATCGCCCGCGTGCCCGATGATCGCGGCGAGCGGCTGGTGGTGGACCATCCTGAGGGCAAGCTCGCCACCACGGATTGGCGGGTGCTTTCGCAGGCGGGCGACATGGCGCTGATGGAATTGAAGCCCCAAACCGGCCGCATGCACCAATTGCGCCTGCATATGGCGCATCTGGGTCTGCCGATCCTCGGCGATGACCGGTATGGTGGCGCGCTGGCCGGGCGGCTGATGCTGCATGCCGCGCGCCTGACCCTGCCGCATCCCGGCGGAGATGGCCCGATCACGCTCTCAGCGCCTTTGCCGGAAGACTTCCGGAACGCGGCACGCACGCGCGGCCTGAGCCTTCCTATAGCGGAAGTGGGCGCATCAGACTAAGAGGGAGCCCATGACGGGATATCTGTTTGTTGCTCTGGGCGGCGCGATTGGCGCGAGCCTGCGCCACGGCGTGGGAAACCTCGCGGTGCGCCTCGGCGCGGGCGCGAGCTGGCCATGGGCGACTTTCAGCGTGAATGTGCTTGGCAGTTTCCTGATGGGCCTGCTCATCGGCCTGCTAACCTTTCGAGGGGAATGGTTCCCGGCCGGGCAGGGGCCGCGCCTGTTCCTCGCCACCGGCATTCTCGGCGGTTTCACGACCTTTTCCGCCTTTTCGCTGGAAGTCGCGCGCTTTGTTGAGCGTGGCGAGATGATGCGCGCGGCGGCCTATGCCGGTTTCTCCGTGGCGCTGGGCCTTGCTGGCGTGCTGTTCGGCCTCTGGCTCATGCGGCGGGTGCTGACATGAGCACCAGCGGCGCCGTCACCGAAACAGTCTCCGATAAGGAAGCCGGTTCGCGCCTGGACCGCTGGATCAAGCGGCGCGTGCAACTGACACAGGGACAGGTTGAGAAACTTCTTCGTACCGGCCAGGTGCGCGTCGATGGCGCACGGGCCAAGGCCAATACGAGGCTTGAAGCCGGCCAGGCTGTGCGCCTGCCGCCCTTCGGCGAAGAGGCCTATCGCGGCAAGGCAGAGAAGATAGAGAAGGTCGCCAATGTCAGCGCGCGTGACGCCGCCTTCATACGCGATCTCGTGATCTATCAGGATGATGACCTTATCGCCTTGAACAAGCCTGCAGGTATTGCTGTTCAAGGTGGCACGAAGCAGGGACGCCATATTGACGGTATGCTGGCCGCCCTCGCCGATGAGGACGGAAACCGCCCGAAACTGGTCCACCGGCTCGATCGGGACACGTCCGGCGTCCTGGTACTCGCACGCCATCCCGCGGCGGCGGCGCGGCTGGGCGATCTCTTCAAGTCGCGCGAGATGGACAAGGTTTACTGGGCCGTCACCGTCGGCGCGCCGGTGCCGCGTGATGGCCAGCTGCGCAGCTGGATGGTGAAGGGCTCCGGGCCCGGCGAGGACCGCGAAAAGATGCAGCCGGGCCGGCAAGGTCAGGAAGGCGCACGCCACGCCATCACAGATTACACGACCATCTCCACGGCGGCGCAGCGCGCAGCTTGGGTCGCGCTGAAACCGCTGACGGGGCGCACACACCAGCTGCGTTTCCACCTGCAGGAACTCGGCACGGCCATTCTCGGCGACCCGAAATACATGACAGCCCGCGAAGTGCCCGGCGGGGTGGGCCAGGGCCTGCACCTGCATGCGCGCGGCATTGTCATTCCCCGCAAGTCTGGCCGCGATCTGGTGATCACAGCGCCGCTGCCCCCGCATATGGTCGAGACCTTCAATGCGCTTGGCTTTCTTGAGGAGGAGGCGGGCCAGACCCTGATGGAGCCCTTCGCGTGACGAGCAAAGAGGCCATGGCGCGCGCCCAGGCCCTGCGCGAGGCTGGCGACTGGGCCGGGAGTGCACGCGTGCTGGCGCCTGTGGTTAAGGGTGAGCCGGGCAATCTGGCGGCGGCCTATTATTACGGCATGGCCCTGTTGGAGGCCGGCGACCCGGCCTCGGCGCGCGTGCAATTTGATCGTCTCATCCGCGCCGGCAAACATCTGGCTGAAGCCCACTATATGATGGGCCGCACGCAAGGTGAGCTGGGCGAGACAGAGACCGCACGGCGCCATTTTGAAAGCGCGCACCAGTTAAAGCCGACCCCGGCCACACTGCGCTCAGTGGCGAACCTCGCCTGGATGTCGAGCGATTTTGACCGGTTTCACCATGTCCTGAGCCATGCGCCCGCGCCTCTGGCTGTCAGCGCCTATGGCCTGTTGGTCGAAGCTGAGGAACTCGATGCGGCCAGCAGCGCCTGGACCCGGCTCGGCGCCATGCAGCGCACGGGCGTGGAGGCACAGTTTCACCGCTCCCAGCATATGCAGAAAGCCGGTGACGGCCCGGCCTCGCTTGCGGCCGCGAAGATTGCCTTTGCCGGCGCGCCGGGTGTGCCGACCATTGTCGATGCACTGGCAGTGGCGGAGCTGATGTGCGGCAATGGGCAGGGCGCGCTCGCCGCCATTGCCGGCATCCGTCAGGCCCAGCCTGACAATCAGCACTGGATCGCCCATGAGGCCACGGCGCTGCGTATTCTGGGCGATCCGCGCTATGCGCATCTGGTCGATATGGACGCCCATGTGCGCGCGCACGCGCTGCCCGTGCCGGAGGGCTATGACACGATCGAAGCGTTCAATCGCGACTTTGTCGCCGCCCTGGATGCCGAGCGCAGCTTTTCTCATCACCCGATTGATCAGTCTCTTCGGATTGGCGTGCAGACCAGCCAGTCCCTGTTGCAGATGAACCATCCTGCGGTGCGCGCTTATATCAAGGCGCTGGACGGCCCAATCCGCGAGTATATGCGTGAGATTGGCAGCGCGCCGGACCATCCGCTCACGCGGCGCAATACGGGCAATTACCGAATCACAGGCTGTTGGTCGGTGCGGCTGAAGCCCGGGGGATACCATGTCAGCCATGTCCATCCGCAAGGGTGGATCTCATCGGCCTATTATGCCGAGGTGCCGCAGGAAACGCTGTCTGGGAAGGGGCGCGGCGGCTGGATCAAGTTTGGTGAACCACCCTTTGTGACCCAGCCGAAGCTGGAACCGGAGAAATGGGTTCAGCCGCGTGCAGGTCTCTTGGTTTTATTCCCCTCCTATCTGTGGCATGGCACCCAGCCCATCGGCGAGGGCGCAGAGCGCGTCACCGCCCCCTTCGACGCGGTGCCGGCATGACATTGAAACTCGCAATCTGGGATATGGACGGCACGATTGTCGACAGCCGGGAGGTGATCTCCACGGCCATGGCGCGTGCCTTTGAGGCGGTTGGCCTGATCCCGCCAAGCTATGACGAAACGCGTCAGATTGTCGGCCTCGGGCTGGAAGAGGCGTGCCGCCGTCTGGCACCGGAGCGCACCAGCGAGGAGACCCTTGCGCATCTGGTGGAGGCTTACAAAGAGGCTTTCGTGCTGCGTCGGACGGAGCCGGATTTCAAGGAGCCGCTCTATGATGGCGCGCTGGAGACGCTGGAGCGGCTAGCCAATGACAACTGGCTGATCGCCATGGCTACGGGCAAGTCCCGCCGGGGCATTGATGCGGTCTTTGCCATGCACCCGCTGGCTCAGTTCTTCGACACCATTCACTGCGCTGATGACGGGCCCGGCAAGCCGCATCCGGCCATGTGCCTGGAAGCCATGAAAAAAATGGGCGCTGCACCTGATGAAAGCCTGATGATTGGCGATGCGATCTTTGACATCCAGATGGGCCGTGCGGCCGGTGTCCATACCATCGGTGTCAGCTGGGGGTTTGGCCAGCGGCATGAGTTGGAAGCCAGCGGCGCGCACGAATTGGTCGACACTTATACTGAGCTGGATCTGGCGCTGGACCGCTTTGCGAAAAAAAATCAGTAAGTTGTGGAACTTTCCTGACGCTCGTGCATTTCCCTCAAGGCTCATGAAGAGCTGGCAGCATCCCCCATGCTGTCCGACAAGAAATGTCTCCCACGTGCGGCCGCCCTGTTTGGGTGGCCGCTTTCGTTTGAGGTGGAAAGATTATAAACCGCCGCGATGACGCAAACTCTGAAACGCTTTTACAAACAGGCCAGCATTGTCGAGGCCCCGGACTCAAGGAACTGGCAGGTTCAGCTTGATGCGCGCAGCGTGCGTACCCCCGCTGGTGCATTTCAGGCGGTCCCGACACGCGCTCTGGCCGAAGCCATGGCAGAAGAATGGGCGCGCCAGGGTGAGACTGTTGACATCGCCGGCATGCATCTCACGCGCCTGACCAATGTCGCGATAGATCGTGCGCCTTCAGTACGCGAAGGCCTGGCCGAGGAGGTGGCACGCTTCTGCGAGACCGATCTCACCTGCCATCTGGAGGATCGTCAGTCAGGTTTGCGCGCACGTCAGGATGAGGCCTGGAAACCTTTGCGCGATTGGGTGGGGCGCGCGCTAGGCGTCATGCTTCTGCCGGTAGAGGGGCTTTTGCCCGCGCCACAGCCGGATGCATCGCTGCAAGCGGCCCGGGCGCATGCCCTGTCGTTGGATGATTTCCGCCTTACGGGGCTGGCCTATGGCTGTGGCCTCTATGGCTCTGCTGTTTTGGGCCTGGCTGTTGAGCGTGGTGAAGTTGACGCGGTGGACGCGTTTCAGCGCTCACGTCTCGAGGAGGCCTGGCAGGCCGAGCATTGGGGCGAGGACAGTGAAGCAGCTGCCGCTACGGCAGCGCGACTGCGTGAAGCCGAAGCATTGGCCATCTGGTTTGCGGCCCTGCAAACAGCGGCTTAAGGGCGCGCTTGCCAGTCTTGCCCGGCACACTTATTCAATCTGGTGTTTATCAGGTAACGGATTGAAAGTACGGGGCGAGAAGCATGCAGGATGTCATTGAGCAGTTGGAAGCACGCCGTGAGCGAGCGCGTCTGGGCGGCGGGGAAAACCGCATTGCGCGCCAGCATGAGAAGGGCAAGCTGACTGCCCGTGAGCGTGTTGAGACCCTGCTCGATGAAGGCTCATTCGAAGAATACGACATGTTCGTTGAGCACCAATGCTCCGATTTCGGCATGGAAGAGCAGAAGATCCCTGGCGATGGCGTGATCACGGGTCAGGGCACCATCAATGGCCGGTTGGTCTATGTTTTCTCCAAGGATTTCACTGTGTTCGGCGGCTCGCTGTCGAAGGCGCATGCGGCCAAGATCGTGAAGGTCCAGAAAATGGCGGTGCAGAATGGTGCGCCTGTGATCGGTATTTTCGATGCCGGCGGCGCGCGTATCCAGGAGGGCGTGGATTCGCTCGCTGGCTATGCCGACATCTTCATGGAGAATGTGCTCTCTTCCGGCGTCATCCCGCAGATTTCCGTCATTATGGGCCCGTGTGCAGGCGGCGATGTGTATTCGCCCGCCATGACCGACTTCATCTTCATGGTGAAGGACACCTCCTACATGTATGTCACCGGCCCGGATGTGGTGAAGACGGTGACGAATGAGGAAGTCACCCACGAATCGCTCGGCGGGGCCAGCGTGCACGCGAAGAAGTCCGGTGTGGTCGAGGGCGCCTTCGAGAATGATATCGAGGCGCTGGTGCAGATGCGGCGCCTGTTCGATTTCCTACCGCTGTCGAACAAGGAAGCCCCGCCCGAGCGCCCGAGTTTCGACCTGCCCGAGCGGGAGGAGATGAGCCTCGACAGCCTGATCCCGGCTAATCCCAACACGCCGTATGACATGAAGGAACTGATCGAGAAGGTGGCCGATGAGGGCGACTTCTTCGAGATCAGCCCGGATTTCGGCGGCAACATCATTGTCGGTTTCGGCCGGCTGGAGGGCTCCACTGTGGGCTTTGTGGCCAACCAGCCGATGACGCTCGCCGGCGTGCTCGACATCGATGCAAGCCGAAAGGCTGCGCGTTTCGTGCGCTTCTGCGACTGTTTCAACATCCCGATCGTGACCTTTGTCGACGTGCCGGGCTTCATGCCGGGCACCAAGCAGGAATATGGCGGCCTCATCAAGCATGGCGCCAAGCTCCTCTTCGCCTATGCCGAGGCCACCGTGCCGAAGGTCACCGTGATCACGCGCAAGGCCTATGGCGGGGCCTATGATGTGATGTCGTCCAAGCACCTGCGCGGCGATGTGAACTATGCCTGGCCAACCGCGGAGATCGCCGTGATGGGCGCGAAGGGCGCGGTGGAGATCATCTTCCGCAAGGATCTCGGCGACCCGGAAAAGATCGCCGAGCATACGAAAATGTACGAAGACAATTTCGCGAATCCCTATGTGGCGGCGCGAAAAGGCTATATCGACGATGTCATCCGCCCGCACTCAACCCGCAAACGCGTGATCAAGGCGCTGCGGAGCCTGCGCACCAAGGATGTGAAAAACCCGCCGAAAAAGCACGATAATATTCCGCTCTAGGGGGTAGGGTGCCCACTCTGGCTCGCATCAATGGCTATCGATTCTACTTTTACAGCCATGAGCCGAACGAGCCAGCACATGTGCACATCGACAAGGCGGGATGCTCCGCCAAGGTCTGGCTCGCAGACCTGTCTCTCGCAACGAATCACGGGTTTCGACAACACGAATTGAGACGTGTTATAGAGATGGTGCGCGATCACCAGAGCGAGTTTGAAAAGGCATGGCATGACTATTTCGGGACCCGGCCCTGATATCCGCATCGTGGATGTGCGATTTAAGGATGATATGCTGGTGGTTGATCTGATGGATGGACGCACCATCGCGACGCCGATTGCCTGGTATCCCAATCTGCTCGGTGCAACCTCAGAGCAGTTGGCCAACTGGGAGATCGCTGGCGCGGGCTATGGTATCCATTGGCCCGATCTGGATGAGGATCTGAGTTCGGAGGGCATGTTGCGCGGTGCACGAGGCGTCGCCCATCCAGGAAAGCCCATAGCTGCCGAGTGACCACCGCCATCATCGGAGACATCCACGGCGCGCTTACGCCACTGAGAGCGCTCGTCGCCAAGCTCGATCTCCAGTCCGGCGATCATCTCGTCCTGGTCGGCGATCTGGTCGACAAGGGGCCGGAGCCGGCGGGCGTGGTGCGGTTTCTCCGCGCGCTTTCCGAGACCGCGCCTTTCCGCGTCATCCTCATCGAGGGCAATCATGAAGACCGGCACCGGCGCTATCACATCAACACGCGCGAGCGCCCCGGCGTCGCGCGCAAAATGGCCGAAGGCGCGGCTTTCCTGCCCGCGCTCGCGGCCGAGCTGACAGAGGCCGACTATGCCTTCCTCGCCGGCGCGGTGCCATTTGTCCGCATTCCGGGCTGGAACATGCTGGTTGTCCATGGCGGCATACCGGGCGACATGACGGAGTTCCCGGACTCGCTTGAGGCCGCCGAGGCGCTCACCGGCAAGGCGCGGGGCCGGTTCCGGAAAATCCTGCGTACGCGTTATGTCGAGCGCGAAAGCGGCAAGTTCCTCGCTTTGGGCGACAATGCGCCCAGCGACCCGTTCTGGGCGGAAACCTATGATGGCCGCTTCGGCCATGTCGTCTTCGGCCACCAGCCCTGGCGCGATGGCCCGGCCTGTTTCCCCCATGCCACCGGCGTCGACACTGGCGCAGTGCATGGTGGCGGCCTCACCGCGCTGGTCCTGCCGGGAAAGGGCGAAGCGCACTTTGTCAGCATTGCGAGCGAAAGCCACCTGCCGTTCCGCGAAACGGATATTCCCGACCATCCCGGCAGCCGGCTGAGCCTCATCCGACCAATGCGTATCTAGCAATGTTTTCTGCCACGGACCTTCACATTCCGATCCTAATCAAGCAATGATAGCGCAAACATAAATATATATCGGGAGGAAGCAGCATGAATTACTCAAAACGGGATCGTCTGAAACTGCTTGCGGGAGGGGCGGCCTTTGCGCTTGGCGCGTGTAGTGGCGCCGGCGGAAGTGGCTCTGCAGCGCCGTCACCACCACCACCTCCTCCTCCGCCTCCGCCTCCTCCGCCTCCGCCTCCTCCGCCGCCGCCCCCTCCACCGCCAGCACTGAGTGGAGCATAT
>JALEGE010000115.1 GCA_022760335.1 Hyphomonadaceae bacterium | reverse complement strand
GGGCAGCGGGCGATGGAGATCACCATCGACTCCCTCATCGTCGTCGAATTGCTGATCACTGTTGAGCCGATCCTCGGGTTTGAACTGAAGGACGGCGTCGTGCGCGAGGGCGGATACGTCTCCGTCGACAAGGCGTTGGAACACCTCCTGCCGCGCATCGAGACAGAATGGACCAAACGGAAGGGGAAAAAGGCATGAGCGAGCAACAGATCATCCCGACAGAATCGGAAGCCGACCGACAACGGCTTGGCGCGCGCCTGCGAGAAGCGCGAAACTATCTCGGCTTCAAACAGGAAGAAGTGGCGAGCGCGCTCGGCATTCCCCGCACGGCGCTCTCCGATATTGAATCGGGACAACGCAAGGTCGAGGCGATCGAACTTCAACGCCTCGCCAAACTCTATCGTCAGTCCGTAAGTCATTTCCTGGACGATGACGCCGCCGCCGCGCCCTTACCCGCGGATGTCGCCCATCTGGCGCGCCAGGCGGCGAGCATGTCGGAACAGGATCGAGAGGAACTGAGTCGCTTCGCGGAATATCTGCGCACCCGATCCACGAGCCGGGAGAGCTGAGCTTGGCGACCAATTATCGTAGCGCCGTCCTCAATGGGACGATGGCCGCCGCCCGGCTTCACAACCGGTTGGGCACGCGCGGGCAGGTTGAGGCACGTGGCGGGAATATCGACATATTCGGGGTCATCAATGGTCTCGAAATTCCACTCCTTCTCCGTCCCCTGAAAGGATTGCTGGGCGCTTACCTCAATGCGCCGGCACCCGGCATTCTCGTCACAACGGAACGCCGGATGCCGGTGCAGCGCTTCACCGCTGCCCACGAACTAGGCCACTCCCACCTTCTTCACGATCCGAGCCTCGATGACGAAAGTATTCTACGCCGCGCGATGGCCCAGCAAGCGTCGCCGACGCCGCCTTCGGGTCATCTTCAGGAAATCGAAGCCGACTCCTTCGCCATCGAGTTCCTGACGCCGCGCTGGCTCATCAAATGGCACGCGGATCAGCAAAAATGGCGCGCCGCCGATTTTGAGAAACCCGAAACTGTCTACCAACTCGCGCTGCGTCTGGGTGCCAGCTACACGGCGACATGCTGGACCTTGTCCCGCTACAAATTCCTGTCCCCGCCCGAAGCCCGTCGTCTGACCGAGGTCCAACCCAAGCGGCTCAAGGAAGCCTTGCTCGCCGACCATCGACCGACCGACTACCGAGGCGATGTCTGGCGCCTCACCGAACGCGACGCCGGATTGCTGATCGACGGAAGCCGGGACGATCATTTCGTGCTCAATCTCGAAGAGCATAGCGGCGGGGGATACCTCTGGAACATTGACCAGTTGAAAGAGAGTGGGTTCGCCATCGTCCGAGACGACCGCGCCAGCTATGACGACGAAGGGATTGGCGGACATGTCCTACGATCTGTCACGGCCTACACGGACGAACCGCGCCGCGGTCAGGTGACGCTTGATGAACGCCGTCCCTGGCTGCCGGCGGCCCACCCGCTCACCACCTTCACTCTGGAATATGATCTGTCCGGTCCCGAGACCGAAGGACTTTCTCGCGCCGAACGCCGCGCGGCGTTGGAGGCTGTATGAGCGAAGTCGCCGTAGAGTGTGATCTCGGGTCTTTGTTCGGAGACGTCCGCGATCAGGGTGATCGGCCGACATGCCTCGCCTTCGCGGCCAGCGACGCGCACGCCGCTTTGCGCGCCGGGTGGGAACCTCTGTCCTGCGAATACGCTTTCTATCAGGCGCAGCGCCGCAGCAATCGGCCGCCCAAAGTAGGCGCACTCTTGCCGGACATGCTCGACGCTTTGCGCGATGACGGCCAGCCACAGGAGGAAGGGTGGCCCTATCTCCATGCGACGCCTCCCGACGGTGCCGACTGGAGCCCGCCTGAAGATGTTGGTGAAATTTATCGCCGACTCGGCACCGTCCGACCCGAAAGCGTCGACGAAATACTTCAGTCGCTGGATGCGGGAAAGCCAATCATGGTTCTGATGACCTTGTCTCGCTCGTTCTACAGTCCTCCCGAGAGCGGGATCATCAAACCGCAGCCGGACGAACAGCCCATCTTCTCTCTGCGACATGCCGTCGTCGCCATCGGTCACGGTTTAGTCGACGGCGAGCGCGCCATCCTGGTCCGCAACAGCTGGGGGGAAGACTGGGGCCTCCGGGGCTGCGCCTGGCTGACTGAGTCTTTTCTCACACCACGTCTGATGCGCCTTGCCGCGCTTACGGAGGAAATTAATGGCCCTGATGCTCGACAAGCGGCTTGATTGCGCAACCGCCTGGCTCGACGCTGCGACGGCGGTCGACAATCTGCCCGGTCACACCGGGCATACGATCGTTATCGAAATCGATAACCCAACCGCAGGCGCATCGCTTTCGCATCCGATCGTTTCGAAGGTCGACGCCTTTCTCCGAGCGCGCTGCAAATCCGTCGATACAATCGCCAACACGATCTTCCCGGCGGCGCTCTACCGGCGGTACGGCTATCCTGACTTCATTTCCAGGTTTCGGACCAACGTCTTACCCAAGGTTCGGCGCACGGATCGGTGGTCGGGATACTATTTCGACAGGATGACCGGCATTCCGCGTCCGGGCGATGAGCCATTCAATCAACTCGCAGACGTCATCCGCCGAATGGGCGATGCAGGCAATCCGTGTCTTAACAAGTTTGAGATCGTGATCTTCGATCCGCTCAGGGATGTCGATGAGTCGCCCTACGGCGGCCAGTGCCTGAGTCTGTTGAGCTTCAAACTACTGCCGGGAACGCCCAAAAGGGTCTCATTAACTGCGGTCTATCGGAACCACTTTTATATCGAGAAGCTGCTCGGCAACATCATTGGCCTCAGTCGGCTGATCTCCTGCGTAGCCGCCGAAACTGGGCATGACGTCGGCCCGCTCGTCATCCACTCGACGCACGCGGTCATAGATACGCCAGGCAAGTCACCCTTAAACCGCCGGTCATGCGTCACGGAATTACTGGAGCAGTGCCGTCAGGCGGCGGCGGAACCCGCCGAAGCAGCCTGACCTCCCTCCATAAATGACATCTGTTCGGCATCGGCATCCTCATCAATGCCGACGCTATGTGCCGCGCAGACGCCGTTCAGAAAATCGCGCTGGCCACCATAGCTCGGATGGCGTACCCCAATCACTTCAATGTCCACGCCTGATAGGGCTTGCTGGGCGTCCCGCCCGATCGCAATCAGCCGCTTCGGCGCTAGCATCTCAATTAGAGCGTAGAGAAACGGCAGCGAGGAATCGCGTTCAGACCGCGTATGGCATCGATTGGAAAAGTCGTTCTCCGGCTCATGGGGATGAAACGGAAAGACGTTCCAAAGAAAAATCGGCTGATCGATCTTCATCAAGACGCGCCAGATAACCGCCGCTGTTCTCTCTGCGACCACGTCGCCCCTAGTCGGCCTATCCAGCGGCACGCCACCAAACAGCCTCGACATCGACGCGAGGTGCACGTCATCTGTTAGGGCGACACCGGTGCGGCGCCCGCCACGATAACCGAGGTCTCGTGCCACCCAAATCGTGTCAGTCCCCGATTCAAGCGCGGCTTCAAGTAACAAGCGTAGGTTACGCCTCCGCACTTCTGCGGCGTCCGACCGGTCGTGCAGGTGACAGCGATCCGTGTATGGATTGAACACATGCTCATATCGAGCTGAACTCAGGTGACGAACAAAAGTCTGCGGTTTCATTGCGGCAAAAGCTCCCAGGTCATTTTTCGTTGGTTCATATTCAGGTGAAGCCGCGCACGGCGATGCTCTTGCAAAAAGCGGAAGGCACCGTAGCCGGAGAGGATCGCTTCCTCCCAGAGCCAGAGTGGCGCGTCGGAGACTTCATAGGGCCCAACAAACTGCCGGATGCTTGTCAGCATTTCCAGCGACAGGCCACCCGCTTCCATACCGGCGAACCAGTCTAGCTTGCGCGCAAACTCGAAGATCCAGGCCGAGACGCCTTCTTCCGTAAGTATTGCGCGAGCGCCGTCTTCACCATCGTCTAGCGCTGGAACGCTCTTGCGTTTCAGTCGGAACAAAGCACGCGTTACCGGTGACCATGTCAGGATCGACGCATAGGCGTAGTGAAAGACGTCATGAAAGCGATAGTCGTCCGCCTCAACAGCGTTGTCGGTTAGCCGATCGCCTATATTGATCTCGTTGCAGCGCTGATAGACATAGGTCTTCCCACCGACCTCGCGCTCAAAGATATCTACTGTCAGTACCCTTGGAATCTGTTCCGACGGATCGATAGCTTCATCGAAGGGTCGAGGGTAGATTTTCTCTTTGGGCCAACGGTTTGCCGTCTTGTCGAGATTGTGGCGCGCCGCACCGTTCAGGCTGACGCTCGCCTCGTCGGCGGCCTTGACCAATGTTTGAAAAATTTCCGTTAATACGGCTTTCAGCGCGGGCCGATCGGTCGCGAACTTGCCCGATTGAAAGCCGGTGATCAATGCACCAACCGCGCCTGCCAAGTGCAGCAACGTCGTTTCGAATGACGGCGTCGGTTCGTCGTTCGCCGCTGGCAGATCCGGCTGGGTCATGGTGAAATCGAGCAGGGATTTGTCCTCTGCGGGTACAATCGTTTCGGCCGCGATTTCCGCTAATGACGTCCCCGCCCGTGCGGCGAACACGGTGAAGTACCAGAGTACGTCGCCTAGCTCTTCCTCGACCGCTTCCGCATACCCAAGATAGGCGATCTTATCGCGCTGCTTCTTTTTTACTTCGGAGAGCAACGAGCCAACCTCGCCGAACAGACCGAGCAACAAGAATGTCTGAGACTTATCATCAGTGCCCTGATCGGTTCGAAGCGCACCGGCCTGATAGTCCGTAAGCGTCAGGGGTTTGTCGGATGTCTCGATCATGATTTCGACTTCCGTCGGTCCGCAATCTCGGTGGCGGGGACTTTGACTCCGTACTCTGCGAGCGCTTTCAGAACATATGTTCGCAACGGCTCACCGGCCCTGGCTGCCTTTATCGCCAGATCCTTTTTAGTAGCTGCTGGTATCTGCACCTGCAGCATTTCGTCGGTGCGCCTAGGCTTTACCATCGTTGCTCATCCCATCCTCCGGGATTCGGTAGTGTGATTTCATGAAGTTCTCAATTGCCTATCTTTCTAAATTTATGATGTTTCACATGCGTATCCGGCGTTTGAGTAAATACGTCCGGCTACCCCACCCTCGGATCAGCAGCATAGACAGCCATGCTCTCCGGGATGATGTTCGGCTTGCGGCTTTCGCCTGCAGCCCAGGCGTCGATCATGTCGGCCCATTCCTGCATCATGTGGCGGCGCTGGTCGGCATATTCCGCCTTGTTGTAGACCCCGCGCGATGAACGCCGGTCCTCATGGGCGAGGCTCTTCTCGATCCAGTCGCGATTGAAACCAAGCTCGTTCAGGAGCGTCGATCCGGTGCGCCGCAGGTCATGGACCGTGAAAGGCTCCAGCGGAAGCTCCATCTCGCTTGCCAGCTTGTGGGCGCTGTCGGTGATCCGGTTGAAGGTCGCATTCGATATCGGGCGAAACGTGTCATAGCGCGACGGGAAGACGTATTTCGATCCGCCTGCGCAGGTCTTCAGCGCCACCAGAATGTCGAGCGCCTGGTTCGACAGATAGACATTATGGTCGAGACCCGTCTTCATCCGCTTCTTCGGGATGGTCCAGACCGCATCCTGGAAACTGACCTCGTCCCAGGTCGCATGGGCAACCTCGGTTTTGCGCTTCATCGTCAGCAGGATGAATTTCACGCCGAGCTTCAGCGTCGGATTGGCGGTGATCTCTTCGAGAACGCGATAGAGGACCCGGATCTCCAGCGGCGTAAGCGATCGGTCGCGGGGCCGGACACGCGCGATCGATCGGGGATCGACTTCCTCGGCGGGATTCTCGACGCGGATGCCGTGCAGGTTCGCGAAGGCGTAGATGAGCTTGATGAACTCTCGGGCGTGGAGCGCCGTTGAGGGCGCGCCCCGCTTCTTGATCTTGTCGCAGAGTTGACGGACGTCCTCGCTCGTCACTTCGCGCAAAGTGTAATTGCCCAGCGCCGGGATCAGATCACGGTCGACGATGTGTCGGCGCATGTCGCGGGTTGAGTCCGACATTTCGCTCTCGGTCAGCCAGCGCTGGGCCAACTCCCCGAACGAGCCCTCTGCTTTCGCCTTTCCTTTCGCACGCTTCTTCTCTTTGGCCGGCGAGATGCCTTCGTCCACCTGCTTCTTCGCGTCTATGAGCCGCTCCCGCGCGACGGCCAAAGAGATACCAAAGCGCCCATAACGCCCAATGGTCAGCGTCTCCCGGCGGCCATTCACACGGTAGTCGTAGCGAAAAATCTTGCTCCCCGCAGGCGTCACCGCGACGTACAGGCCATCGCGATCAGCCACCTTGTAGATTTTATCCTTCGGTTTCAATGACTTGATCGCAATATCCGTCAGCACAAACTGCCTCCTTCCCACCAAAAATACCGTCAGACCGAAATGGCCATTTTTCGACAAGAAAACACTTGTTTTTCAATGCGTTATGCCGAAAAAATACCGTCAGGCCGCCAGAATGGGCTGACGGTATTTTGACTTTAGGCAGGAAGAGGCAATTTGTATACCGTCAGGCGATACCGTCAGAATGTTCCGTTGGCCCGCGATAGAGGGCGATAGACACCGAACGATAATCGGTATCAAGCTATTGTATTTGTTGAATTTATTGATCGTTCGCGATAGTCCGCGAGAGACGCGGAATCATTCCCATTCGATGGTGCCGGGTGGTTTAGACGTGATATCGTAGACGACCCGGTTCACGCCCTTCACCTCATTTATTATCCGGGTTGCGACACGGCCCAGGAAAGCGTGCTCGAAGGGGTAATAGTCCGCCGTCATGCCATCGGTTGAGGTCACCGCGCGTAGGGCCAGCACGGCCTCATATGTCCGCTCATCGCCCATCACGCCGACAGTGTTCACCGGCAGCAGCACTGAGAAGGCCTGCCAGATCTCGTCATAAAGGCCCGCCTTGCGGATCTCGTCGAGATAGATCGCATCGGCCTTGCGCAGCGTGTCGGCCTTTTCCCGCGTGATGGCGCCGGGAATGCGGATGGCCAGGCCCGGCCCCGGGAAGGGATGACGCCCGACAAAGGCTTCCGGCAGGCCAAGCTCGCGGCCGAGCGCGCGGACTTCGTCCTTGAACAGCTCGCGCAGGGGCTCGACCAGTTGCATCTTCATGCGTTCCGGTAGGCCGCCGACATTGTGGTGGGATTTGATCGTCACGCTGGGCCCGCCGAGCGCGCTGACGCTTTCAATCACATCGGGATAGAGCGTGCCCTGGGCGAGGAAATCGGCCCCGCCAATCTTGCGCGCCTCCTCCTCGAACACATCGATGAAGAGCTTGCCGATGGTTTTGCGCTTGGTTTCCGGGTCCGTCACGCCGTCGAGCGCGCCGAGGAAGGTCTCGCTGGCATCCACATGCACAAGCGGGATGTTGTAGTGGCCGCGGAACAGGGACACGACCTCTTCGCTCTCATGGGCGCGCATCAGGCCATGATCGACATAGACGCAGGTCAGCTGGTCGCCGATGGCCTCATGGATCAGGACAGCAGCAACGGAACTGTCCACGCCGCCGGAAAGCCCGCAGATCACCCTGCCCTTGCCGACCTGTTCGCGGATTTTGGCCACGGCTTCCTCGCGATAGGCCGCCATGGTCCAGTCACCCTTCATCCCGGCGATCTCATGGGTGAAATTGCGCAGCATCTGGGCGCCATGGGGGGTATGGACAACCTCGGGGTGGAACTGTGTCCCATAATAGCCGCGCTCGGGATCTGCGATCACCGCATAGGGTGCGCCGGGCGATCTGGCGATGATTCCAAAGCCCGATGGCATCTCTGCAACATGGTCGCCATGACTCATCCACACTTCTTCGCTCTCTCCGGCGAATATGCCCGTAAATAAACGGTCATCGGAGATTTTTTCGATGAAGGCACGGCCGAATTCCCGGCTCTCGCCACTCTCGACGAGACCGCCCAACTGGGCCACCATGGTCTGCTGTCCATAGCAGATTCCCAGAACCGGAATTCCCGATGCAAACACCGCGCCATCGGCCCGCGGACTGCCCTCTTCCGTAACGGAAGCTGGCCCCCCGGAGAGGATAATCGCTCTCGGACAATAGTCCGACAAAAACCGTTCATTCACACGATTGAATGGGTGAATCTCGCAATAGATCCCGCTCTCGCGCAAACGGCGCGCGATAAGTTGCGTCACCTGAGAGCCGAAATCGACGATCAGCGCACGCTCATGTTGGTAAGTCTCAGCCATGGTGCGGTTTAGCCGAGTCTGCGCGCCGCGCCAATGTGGAATGCCTGCGGGATCGCGATCACACGCGCTTAACGCCGGAAACGTCGCGGCATATGCCTCGGTAACGGAAGCTTGTCGAATCGCGACACGTGACCGACATCTCGTAGTAATCTGGTCCCTTTAACCACGTCGATCAAATATCCGAGCGTTCGTGGCGACATGTACCTGAACTCGGGCAACAGTATCTTGCAAGGCGCTTCTGACGAACTGCCGCCACCCTCAGCGCCGTTCCGCAAGGTGAGTTCGACGCGTTCCCTTCCTTCCACTTCCACGACCTTCGTTCGGCCAATCGCATGCATGGCTATCTGAGTGCGTTTGAGCAAAACCTTAAATTCCAGCACTTCTCGAGTGAGGTGAAGCTCAGGACGCAGAGCATAGATGAGGGCAATGGCCAGGAGCATGACCGAAAAGAACACAATGGCTATGTAATGGATCGCCGTCCTAACGACCCCATCATCGTGATCCGGCCCAAACAGAATACCCAGGATAACCATCAGGACAGCAAACCCAACGCCCGACCTGGGAATTGCAATGGGAGACCGAATGAGGATGTATCTTGAATCGTATGAGAGGTTTTGAGGCTTGGCCTTTGTTTGCTTGCGTTTGAAAAAGATCATTATGAAAATCGCCGCGGCCGGCACCGAGTTTGGATAGGAGGCCCGCAGCCTCTGTAATTTGTTCAAGCTTCCTGACGCCGTCCGAAACCTCTGGCACTGGCGGGTTTCCTTGCCTCGAATTCTGCCGAGCTGTTTCGAGCTTTTTGGAATTCAACGACCTTCCTTAGGAAGGCCTCCCTCTGGCGCTTACCCATGAGTGGGAGTTTGTGCAAACTCTTGTTGATCTGCTTGATCGAGGGCCGGGCTGGCAAGGCGGGACTGGAGACAGGTTCCAGATAAATTACGATGGACTTTTGCAGTTTGATCGTCCGAAAAGCGCGGACCTCGAGCCAGCGAAAATATTCTGTCGTGATCAGCGTTCGGATCTCGATGCCGTCCCGGTCCAGGCGAACATGCGGGCGATGGAACAGCATGATAATGCCGGCAAAGAAGCCCAGTGCGAAGAAAGCTGTCATCACGGGCAAGAGCACGGGCAATATCAGCCGATATTTCAGGGCGGCATCTGGTTTGACTTCTGTCGTTAGACCAAGCCAGCAGAAAACGGCGCAGCCGACAATTATGCCAACCACTTTCAGGGTCGACATACGGAATGTCATTTCAGTTGGCATCGCCATTATCCGCTCCATTGCTGTGCGAGCAGGCAATACCCAATAATGGTAAGGTTTCTGATAAGTGGCGATGGTCAATTCTGCGTATATTGACCAATCGGTGAGATTTACCCCGCGCGCCGCAGCACCGCAAAGAAAAACCCATCCGTGCCGGCGCGCAGCGGGGTCAGGCGCACGCTGCCATGCGCGCCCTTTCCAGCGCCGACAAGGCGGGCGCCGTCTTCGGTGAGGAGGCCTGATGCGATGGCGGCTTGCGCTGCATCTTCCGCTGAAAAATCAGGCGCTTGAGACAAAAAGCTCGAAACCTGGTCCTCATCCTCCTCCATCAGGAAGGAACATGTCGCATAGAGGATGCGCCCGCCCGGCTTCACATATTTTACCGCCGCGCGCAGGATCTCGGCCTGCTCGCCTAAGCGCTTGGCGAGGGAGCGTTCCGTCAGGCGCCATTTGGTGTCGGGCTTGCGCCGCCAGGTGCCGGTTCCACTGCAGGGCGCGTCGATGAAGACGCAGTCCATCTGCCCTTCCAGGGGGGCGAGCACATCGGGCGTATCAGGGTGCATCAGCTGCACATTATGGGCGCCGGAGCGCTTCAGGCGCGGGATCAGCGCGGAAAGGCGGCGCCCGTCAATATCATAGGCGAAGACTTGGCCCTTGCCCTCCATCGCCGCCGCCATGGCCAGCGTCTTGCCGCCCCCGCCTGCGCAATAGTCGAGCACCTGCTCGCCGGGCTGGACATTGGCCGCCGCCGCCGCGATCTGCGAACCGGCATCCTGCACCTCGACCCAGCCTTTGGAATAGGCCGGGATGGCTTCCAGGCTCGTTTCGCGCTGGCTCGGGTCCGGCGCGGCGATATGAAACGCATGGTTCAGCAGCGGTGAAGGCTTCGCCTGCGCCGAATAGAGCGCCTTGGCGGCTTTCTCCACATCCGCCTTCAGCGTGTTGACCCGGATATCGACCGGCGCACGCCGCGCCATGGCCTGGCCTTCGATCACGGCAGTTTCGCCGAAGACGCGGGTCATGTGGGGCGTGAGCCATTCGGGAAAGTCGCCCATCACATGGGCCGGCGCGGCAGGGTCGGGCGCCATGATCAAGGCTTCGCGTTCGGCATTGGTCAGCGGGGTCGGCCCATGCGGGTCATAACAGGCCTGTTCCACCTCGCGCAGGTCCATCTCCCAGGCATGGCGCGCGGCGGCAAAGATCAGCGCGCGGGCATCCCCTGCCCCCATGATATGGGTCAGCGAATTCCTCCGGCGCAGGGCATCGAGCACCAGGCCGGAGACCCAGGCGCGATCCTTCGCGCCGGCATAGCGCGCCCGCTTACCCCAGTCGCGCACGGCCAGTTTCACCGGCTGGCGCCGGTTCATGACATCGTCGAGGACATGGATCGCTGCGGAGAGTTTGCCACCGAGTTTCATGTGCTTCGCCTGCCTGTTCACGCGCGCTTTGTCCAGCGCGCGGCGCTGCGCATCTGTCTGGCCTGCAATTTGCTTCCAATTTTCGAAAAGTTTCGATCAGGGCGCTAACCTTGCCCAAAGGAGTTGAATATGTGCGAACGCGGGATCACCGTGAACTGCCGGAATTTCGAGTATCAGCTGGCGGAAACCTTCCAGAACTTTGCCGCGCGCACGGGCGTTTCCACAGTGACGCTGCGCAAGTATTTCCGCGGCGACGCCCCGATCCGGCGGTCTACCTTCAACCAGATCTCACGCATGCTGGCAGCCGATTACGAGATTGAAGTCGACCCGGAAAAGCACTTCTTTCCGAAGCGGTAGCGGGCTCAGGCGAAGAAGCGATCGACTGCGGCGAAGAGAGCCAGCAAGCCACCCATGATGACGGAAAGCTTGAGAGTGAGCCGAGCTTCGAGATTTTCCAGCTGATTTTTAAGATAAGGCTGCGTGACGAGATCATTGCCATCAAATGCACGGCCGAACACCTTGGTGACCGCAACAGCCTGAGCATCCGGCATACCGGCAGCCTTCAAATCTTCAGATGCCTGCAAAGTGTCAATCATCGCACTCATCACTGTCCCCCATCTCGACACCCAAGCTAATGTTCTGCGCTTGTTCCGTCAAGTCTTGATCAGATTTGATTACTGAAGTTACCCCCTCGGAATGCTGTAATTCGGCGTCTCCCGCGTCATCGTCACATCGTGTACATGGCTCTCGCGCAGGCCGGCGCCGGTGATCTGGACGAATTCGGCCTTTTCGTGCAGCTCGGCAATCGTTTTCGCGCCGACATAGCCCATGGCCGCGCGCAGGCCGCCGACCATCTGGTGGATGATCGGTCCGATCGGACCCTTGAACGGCACCTGGCCCTCAATTCCTTCCGGCACCAGCTTGTCCTGGCTGGCATCCTTCTGGAAATAGCGGTCGGCCGAGCCGCGCGCCATGGCGCCAAGACTGCCCATGCCGCGATAGGATTTGTAGGACCGGCCTTGATAAAGGAAGACCTCGCCGGGCGCTTCCTCGGTTCCGGCAAAGATCGAGCCCATCATGGCGGTGGAGGCCCCGGCCGCCAGTGCCTTGGCAAAGTCGCCTGAGAACTTGATCCCGCCATCGGCGATGATCGGCGTGCCCGTCGCCGCCGCCGCATTGGCGCAATCCTCAATGGCTGTAAGCTGTGGCACGCCAACGCCCGCAACGACGCGCGTCGTGCAGATCGAGCCTGGCCCGATGCCGACCTTCACCGCATCAGCGCCAGCATCGATCAGCGCCTTGGTGGCGTCGCCCGTGGCGACATTCCCTGCGATGATCTGCACCGAATTGGAGAGGGTCTTGGCGCGCGTCACCGCCGCCAGCACGGCGGAGCTGTGGCCATGGGCGGTGTCGATGATCACCGCGTCGACGCCAGCCTCAATGAGGGCTTGCGTACGGGCAAAGCCTTCCTCGCCCACAGTGGAGGCCGCTGCGACACGCAGGCGCCCTGCCCCGTCCTTTGCGGCATTGGGGTTCACTGCGGCCTTGTCCATGTCCTTGACGGTGAGCAGGCCGACGCATTTGAACTCGTCATCGACAATGATCAGCCGTTCGATCCGGTGTTCATGGAGCAGCTTCCGCGCATCCTCGATGTCGGCGTCCATCTTCACGCTCTGGACATTGCGGCTCATGAGGCTGGCAACTGTCTCGGTCTCGTCCTCGACAAAGCGGGTGTCGCGATTGGTGATAATGCCGACAACCCTTCCATCTTCTTCCACGACCGGAATGCCGGAAAAGCCGGTGCGCGACTTTAGCGCGCGCAGTTCGCCCAATGTGGCGCGTGGGGAAATCGTCACCGGGTTCATCACCACACCGGATTCGAACTTTTTCACCTGGGTGACCTCGCCGGCCTGTTCCTCGATGGTGAGATTGCGGTGAATAACGCCGATCCCACCGGCCTGTGCCATGGCGATGGCCAGGCGTGCTTCGGTCACCGTGTCCATGGCCGATGACAGCAGCGGAATATTGAGCGGGATCGCCTTTGTGAGCTGCGTAGAGACATCGACCTGGGCGGGCATGACCTCGCTCGGGCCGGGCTGGAGCAGCACGTCGTCAAAGGTGATGGCTTGTCGGATTTTCATGTGGGGAGCTCCCTTTTTGGCCTAGTAGGGGAGTCGGGCGAGCTTGTGAAGAGAGCAATTCCGCATGGTGCGGGATTTATCACATGTCTGCTGTTGTGCGCTTAGCAGATCACGTCGCACTGGCCAAAGCTGTATGTCGTCTCTAAGAGCTATTCCGGAAATAGCTCCAGGGTGGATCATGGTCATGCGTATTGCTGCGGCAGTTTTGGGGTTTTCAATGCTGCTCGCGGCCTGCTCAGCCCAGACAGGCGCTGGTTCGGATGAAACCACCCTTGTTCCGGCCGCGGGCACGCTTCCTGATCCCTCACCGGAAGCCGTGGCGCAGTTTGATCCAACCATGCTGGGCTGGCTGCAGGATGCCATGGCGAAGGGCGTTTCAGATGAGCGTTTCCACAATGCGGCCTATGTCCTGATCCAGGACGAGGCTGTTGTTTCCAAAGGCTATTTCGGATCGCGCACGCTTGGCGGCGATAAGCCGGTGGATGAGACAACGCTTTACAGTATTTATTCCATGACCAAGCCGGTCACCGGCGTTGCGCTGATGATCTTGTATGAAGAGGGCGCCTGGGCGCTGGATGATCCGATCACGCGGTTCCTGCCCGAGTTGGAAGGGCTGAGCGTTGCGGGCGAAGCCGCCACTCGGGCACCGACCATGCAGGAGTTGCTTAGCCATTCGGCCGGCTTCAATTACGGCCCCGGCGGGGTGACAGGCATCGCGTCTGGCAGAAATGACATCATGGCCTCTGAAAGCAGCGACGCACTTGTCCAGGCGGTCGCAGAGATGCCCCTTCTCTATCCGCCCGGTGAGGGTTGGTCATACTCCATCGCCTCGGACCTGCAGGGCGTGATTGTGGAGCGGATTTCCGGGCAATCGCTCAACGCGTTTTTCCAAGCCCGGATTTTCAATCCCCTGAAAATGGAAGACACCGGATTTTACCTCGATCCGGAAACCCGTGGCCGATTGTCGGATATTTCCCGCCGCCAACAGGCAAGCGGTGAGTTGCGCAAGGTGAGGTCGAATGTTCTCGGCCAGGCGCAAAGCGGTTCCCGGTTTGAGTCAGGGGGAAGCGGGCTTTACTCAACGCTGTATGACTATCAGCGTTTTGCCCGCATGCTCGCCAATGGTGGCTCTCTAGAGGGCGTGCAAATTCTCAAGCCGGAAACGGTTGCGCTGATGTCGTCCGATCTCACTCCGCGCGGGGCAAAGACCCATCCAACCTATACCCTTCCAGGCGGGTTGGGTTATGGCGCCGGTGTTGCTCCTGTTGTTGATGCTGACAGGCTTCGCTGGGGCCCTCCGAACGGATCATTCTATTGGCACGGGGCTGCCGGCACCTGGTTCTGGGTGGATCCTGAAAACCATATCGTTTTCGTCGGACTGATACAGACCATGGATGTCGGCGCGGCCAGAACCAGCCAGCGGGATGCGATGCGCCTTGTCTATATGGCCAAACGGGACAGTTAAGCCTCCATCAGCGCCAACGGCGCGTGCCCTGGGACTTGAAGCCCTTCGCGACGACATAGATTTCAGGGCTGCCGGCACGGCTGGCGGGTGGCTTGATGTGTTTCACATCGCGGAAATGAGCTTTCAGGCGCTCAAGCACCTCCTTGGTCGCTCCGCCCTGGAAGACCTTGGAAAGAAACACACCATTGGGGGCGAGGTGTTCGATCGCAAACTCCAGCGCAAGTTCCACCAGGGCCACCGTACGCAAATGGTCAGTGGATTTGTGGCCCGTCGTATTCGCGGCCATGTCTGAAAGCACGAGATCGGGGGCGCCGGTGAGCCCAGACAGCATTTCGGCAACATGCTGAGCTTCGGCAATATCGCCGACCACAATGTGCGCGCCAGGGATCGGATCGAGTTCCAGCAGGTCTATGCCCACCACTTCGCTGGCGCCAAGTTCCTGGGCGATCTGTATCCACCCGCCGGGGGCGCATCCGAGATCCACCACACGCTTGCCCTTGAAGGAAAGACGCGCCTTTTCAGACAGTTCCAGAAGTTTGTAGGCTGCCCGGGAGCGATAGCCTGCATCTTTGGCTTTGCGGACATAAGGGTCAGCCAGTTGGCGCTCAATCCAGCGCTTTGAGCTTTCATTCGCTGCATTGTGGGCGATGATCTTGCGCTCGCCCAGGCTGCGGCCGGAACTGTTCTTCTTCGCGCCCTTGCCGGGGCCCTTCCAGCGGCGCTTGCCATCTTCGGTCATTCTGCTGCCGCCTTGCCTTTCTTAGCGCCACCACGCTTGCGTCCGCCGCGCCGGGAGCGCTGGCGCCCCCGCTTGGGTCCGTGAATCATGGTGAGCAACAAGCCCTCGCGCAAGCCGCGATCTGCCACGCGCATACGCTCGGCCGGATAGAGATCCCAAGCCGCCGAGACAATCGCACAGCCTGACAGCATCAGCCCTGCGCGCTCCTCGCCAATCGTGGGCAGCTCCGCGCGCCCCTCCAGCCCGAGATCGCACAATCGCTGGATTACTGCGCTTGCCTCACTGCGCGACATCCAGGCGCCATCCACCTTGTCACGGCGATAGCGCTCAAGGCCGAGATGGACACCCGCGAGACAGGTTACTGTGCCTGATGTGCCGATGATCTGCGCATCCGGCTGGGCCAGGGCCTGGGCGACTTCCGAACCGTGCTTCCAGGTCTCGAAGACGCTGTGAGCATGGGTGCGCATGGCTTCAAAGCCTTCGACTTCATCGAGATGTGAAAATGCCTCTGCCAGGGTGACCACGCCAAGCGGCAGCGAACCCCAGCATTTGATCACATCGGCGGAGACGAGATTCTTCACGCCACCAGCGCGCCGCGCCTTGGCCGCATCGACCAGGGAGAGTTCAGTTGAGCCGCCACCAATATCGAGCACGAGGGCATGCTCGCCGGCCTCCTCGAACAGATTGTGACAGCCCACCATCGCCAGTCGCGCTTCCTCGCCAGGGCCGATGATCTTGAAGGTCAGGCCCAATTCCTCGCGCACACGGGCGATGAAATCCGCGCCGTTTTCGGCTCGGCGGCAGGCCTCTGTCGCAATACAGCGCACATGTGCCACTTTGCGCGCGCGCAGTTTTGCCCGGATCTTGGAGAGCGCATCCATGGCGCGCTCAATGGCCGCATCAGACAGCCTGCCCGTATGCGCCAACCCCTCACCAAGGCGCGCAATCTGGCTATGGCTATCAACGATGCGAAAGCCAGTGCCCACCGGCTTTGCGATCAGCAGCCGGCAATTGTTTGTTCCAAGGTCCACCGCCGCATAAAGCGGCCGTGACCCGTTTCGCCCGCCAGGATTTCTGCGCTTGCTGCGCGCCTGGCCAGCCTTTTCGCTCGCCATGGTGTGGCCTAAATCTTGTCCGTTGCACAAAGGTGTAGCACATAGGGACACGATGAGTAGCCCATCTCGCTTTCTTCAGCGCCTTGCGCGCAAGCTTCGCTCCGGTGAGGAGATTGAGCAAAGTCCGTCTGAAACCATGTCTTATGGCGAGGATCGGCCGAATTTCCTGTCGCGCTCGCGCCAGGCGAAGTACCAGATTGGCCAGGTGGTGAAGCATCGCGTTTTCCCTTTCCGGGGCGTGATCTTCGATGTCGATCCGGAATTCGCCAATACCGAGGAATGGTATGAATCCATTCCCGAGGAAGTGCGCCCGCACAAGGACCAGCCCTACTACCATCTCTTCGCCGAGAATGAGCGCACCCACTATGTCGCCTATGTCAGTGAGCAGAACCTCTTGCCCGATGATAGCGACACTCCCGTCAGCCATCCCGACATCGCCGAAATGTTCGATCTTGATGCCGGTGGCTATGTGCTGAAGGGTGGAATGGCGAATTAGGGCTACTGGTTGAGACTGAGATAGAGATCATCCCAGCGGGGGTTGGTTTCCTCGATCAGCCTGATTTTCCACGATCGTTTCCAGGCCTTGATCCGATACTCCCGCCACTTGGCAGATTCGCGTGTGTCATGGGCCTCCACCCAGACCAGCCGCGTAACCCCATGTTTGCGCGTGAACACACTGCCACGCCCCTCTCGATGATCGAATATACGCTGCTCAAGATCATCGGTATGGCCGACATAGAGGGTGCCATTCTTTCGATTGGCGAGAATGTAAACATAAAAGGCCATAGTGGAACACTAACACAGCGCTCTCTATCCGCAGACCCCTGCGCAGGCAGGGGTCCATCGCCAGATGCCTAAACTTGGTCTACCGGATATTCTGGAGGCCTGATACACAAACGGGGACAATACAAAACCTGTTCACCTGTCGCATCTTCCAGAGATGGACACCTGCCTGCGCAGGTGTCTGCGGACATACTTTGTGTGAATGTCTCTCAAGGCGCATCGGGTTGCATATCAGGATGTGCAGCCTTGAAGGCGCCGAGTTCCGAGACCGCCCCATCAACCGCCAGCAGGCGTGGGTAGGGTGAAAGATCAACATCGAACCGGCGCGCATTGTAGAGCTGGGGCACCAAGCAAATCTCGGCAAGACCGGGATGTCCCCCGAACAGGAATGGGTCAGCTGGCAGGTTGGCCGCGAGAGCCTCGAGCGCTTCAAAGCCGCGCTGCATGGCACCATGGACCCAGCGGCGCACCCCGGCATCACTCACCTCATACTCGTTTCGCAGAATACCCAGGATGGATGAGTTCTGCAGCGGATGGATATCGCTGACGATGAGCTGCGCGAAGGCACGGGCTTGTGCCCGCAAGATGGGATCGGCCGGCAGCAGGGCCGGTTCCGGGAAGCTCTCCTCAATCCATTCCAGGATCGCCATGGACTGGATCAGGACATCCCCGTCCACATCCAGTGAAGGCAGCCGCATTTGCGGGTTCACCGCACGATAGGCCGACTCGCGATGGGCCAGCACAGCCGGTGCCAGGCTGACCGGAATGCTCTCATACGCCACGCCTTTCAGGTTAAGTGCAATACGCACACGATAAGCTGCCGATGACCGCCAATAGGTGTAGAGTTTCAGATCCATGGCTCTTCCTTTTCAGGCGAGGCTCGGCAGCTCCAACGCCGCGACGATGGCCTCATAGGCCGCGAGAGCCTCAATGGCAAAGTCCGGATCGGCGAGATCTGCGGGCGCCAGCCGGTCGCGATATCTTGCGCGCACCACCGCCTGCAACGCATCAATCTTCGCTTCATCCAGGATCACGCCCGGATGCACACCAGCCAATTCTTCCGGTGTCAGCACCACGCGCAGGCGCAGGCAGGCCGGGCCACCGCCATTGCGCATCGACTGGCGCACATCGACATAGTGTACCCGCCCGATGGGGCCATTGCCGGCGACCAGCTGTTCGCAATAGCGCGCGGTGGACGGGGTATCGCGCGTTTCGGTCGGTGCGACGAGCACGAGGCGATCTTCCCCGGGCATCCGCAGCAGTTGCGAGTTGAACAGATAGGAGGAAATCGCATCCTCCAGCGGCACCTCCGCCTCGGGCACCATGACGGGTTTTAACTCAAACAGGCCATCGCCCGCGCGCCGAAGGGCCTCCAGCGTCCCCTGCGTATCCTCGAAGGCGAATTCGTGGAAAAATAAGGTGTCGAGCGTGCCGACACAAACCACATCATTGTGGAAGGCGCCGGCCTCGATGGCGCGCCTGGCCTGGCGGGCAAAGACCGCACGCGTGGGGGAAAGGCCATGACCGCGTGCAATTGCCTGGCAGGCTTGCAGGGTTTGGCGCGCGGGAAAGCCCATGGCGCTCTCGCCGGCCTCGCGGCCGTAAACAAACAGCTCGACCCCCTGCCCGCCATGCTCGGCACAAAGCCGAACATGATTGGCCGCGCCCTCATCGGCGAAGTCGGGATGGGATGGCAGCGCCGGATGCAGTGCAAACGGGCCGTCTTCTGGAAAGATCGATGCGAGGGCTGAAAAGGTGATCTCATGCTCGCCGCTGCGATGGAGCATGGTGGAGAGATTGGCCGGGGTCAGGTTTAGCTTGCCAGAAGCGCAATCGGCAGACGGTGAGATGGTTGCTGCATTGGCCGTCCACATGGCGCTGGCAGAATAGGCAATCTTGAGAAGCCTGGGGTGCGAGGTGGCAATGGCGGTGATATCCATCCCGCCCCAGTCACCAAAACCAAGCCGCTCCAGGAACCACTCATCCGGGCGCGGATGCGGGGGTAATACGCCTTGAGTGAGCCCCGCGCGCACCATCATGCGCATCTTTTCAAGGCCCTGCAGAGCCGCCTCACGCGGATTGGAGACATCACCGGCATTCTTCGCGCTGGCGAGATTGCCATCTGACAGGCCGCCATAATTGTGCGTCGGGCCGATCAGGCCATCGAAATTGACTTCCATAGCCTGTGTCACGTCACAGCCCTCATGGTGAGCGGAGACGAACCATGGGGGCGCAGGCGCAGGGCTGATCTTCGCAGCAAACACATCCCTCGTCTCCGCTCGGGATGAGGTGCGTGGTGGCCGATCTCAACGCGTTTCATTTCGGAAAGCCCTGCGCGGTGAGACGCTCTGCGGTATCGGCCACCTGGCTTGCCTGCGGCCAGGCGCAATAATCGGCCGCATACCAGGCTGACGGGCGGTGATTGCCCGACAGGCCCGGCCCGCCGAAGGGCATCGCCCCGCTCGCCCCGGCGGTGGGCCGGTTGCGGTTGAGGATGCCCGCGCGCATCTGCTCGCTCGCCTGGATCCAGGCATAGTCATCATCGCAGACCAGCCCGCCGGAAAGGCCGTAGCGGGTGTCATTGGCCCGCGCGATCGCCGAGAGGAAATCCGGCACGCGGTAGATTTGCATGACGGGACCGAAGAGCTCCTCGTCGGGGATATCGCTCGCCTCGGTGACGTCCACCACGCCCGCCGTGACGAAGCCGAGCGCGTCATCGGCCTGGACTGTGGGCGTGAGGATGCGCCCGCCCTTGCCTTCCAGCATGGCCTGAAAGTCGAGCGCGGCTTTCGCCGCCTGAGCCGAAACCAGCGGACCCATGAAGATGCCTTCCTCGTTCCAGGCGCCCACTTTCAGGCCCTGGGCGCGCGCCAGGATGGCATCCACCACGCTGTCGCCCCACGGGCCTTCGGGCAGGATCACCCGGCGCGCGCAGGAACAGCGCTGGCCGGTGGTGAGAAAGGCGCTCTGGGCGGCAATATCGGCGGCGGCCTCCGCATCGGCCGGATCCCAGATGATCAGCGGATTGTTGCCGCCCATCTCCAGCGCCAGCATCACTTCCGGACGCCCGCCGAAATATGTGTGGAAATGGCATCCGGTTTTGGCCGAACCGGTGAAGAGCAGGCCATCAATCTCGCCCTCCAGCAGCGCGCCGCCCGTCTCGCGCGCGCCATGGACGAGATTCAGGCAGCCCTCCGGGAGCCCGGCCTGCTCGAAGGCCTCCACCATGATCTCGGCCACGGCAGGCGCCAATTCCGATGGCTTGAACACACAGGTATTTCCCGCCAGCAGGGCCGGAACGATATGCCCGTTCGGCAGATGGCCGGGAAAGTTGAACGGTCCGAACACCGCCATCACGCCATGCGGGCGGTGGGTGAGGTGCATGGAGCCGAAAGCCGCATCGAGCGACTGGCTGCCGGCGCGCTCGACCTGTGCCTTGATAGAGAGCCCGATCTTGCCGACCATGGCCGCCGCCTCGCCCTGCGCATCCCAGAGCGCCTTGCCCATGTCGCGCGAGATCGTCTCGGCGATCTTGTCCTTGCGCTTGGCCAGCGCCTCGCCATAGGCCTCGAGAATATGTGTGCGCTCTGATTGCGGCAGGCGCGACCAGCTGAGAAAGGCAGTGCGGGCCGCGTCCACGGCGGCGCTCACCTGAGCCGGAGATGCCGCCCGACCCTGCCAGACTGTCTCACCCGTCGCCGGGCAGATGCTTGAAAAAGCGTCGCTTTCGCCGGATTGCCAGCGCCCGGAGATATACACGTCACGTCCGCTCATGCCTCGCTCCTTGTCCAGACCCGCACCTGTTCACCGGGCTTCACCTGCAGTGCGGCAAAGACGCCGGCATCGGCGATCGCTGTCTCGTCTCCAGTCATCTCCATGGGCACGGAGACCACGCGGAAGTCCGGCAACCGGTCGCTGGAGATGAGGCCGGGCGGCCCATCGGCCTCCACAATGCCCTCATTGAGGGTGACAATCCGGCTTTCGCGCACTGTGCGGATATTCTGCCGCTCGCATTTCACCAGCGGGCCGCCATCGAAGATATCGACCACGCGCTCGAACCGGAAGCCTTCCCATTCCAACAGCTTCAGCGCGCCGACGCCCTGGGAATGGCACCGCCCGATCACCTCGCGCGCCTCGGGCGGCAAGAGGTCCACATAGATCGGGTATTTCGGCATCAGGTCGAGGATGAACTGATTGTCGGTGACGGCCGAGAGGAAATCGGCCTCGGGGAAACTCATGCGGAAAAAGGGCCGGCCAAGACAGTCCCAGAAGGGCGTGCCGCCCTCCTCGTCGACCACGCCGCGCAGCTCGGCCAGTACCTGCGTACTGAAGGCCTCCGGCGCCGCGGCCATCAGGAGATAGCGCGCCTGCGCCGTGAGCCGCCCGACCCCGGCCCCGCGCACTTCCGGGCGAAGGAACAAGGTCCCCACCTCGGTAAAGCCGACAAATTCATT
This sequence comes from Hyphomonadaceae bacterium, assembly GCA_022760335.1. Lineage (GTDB taxonomy): Bacteria > Pseudomonadota > Alphaproteobacteria > Caulobacterales > Hyphomonadaceae > UBA5336. The sequence goes on along the minus strand of JALEGE010000115.1, from coordinate 8,972 downwards.
GGTCAGCACCAACGCATCCATGTCGAAGCGCCGGTCAGCCGCCTGGCTCGCCTGGGCGAGCGTGATGATGCGGTAATTGAAGAAGGGCTGGTCGACGCCGACGCCCGCCTTGACCGCGCAGCAGCCCATGACCTGGGATGTTTCGAGGTCTTCCAGCATCATCAGGAACTTGCCGGTCTGGGGCTGGTCCACCTTGCCGAGAAAGGCCTTCTCGCTGGCACTGAGGCGTTTGCGCAGCAGCGCTTCATTGACTGGCAGGCTGGTAAAGCCGGGCCCGGAAAGTTCGGCCAAATCCATCAGCGCATCGAAATCATCGAGCCGCGAGGGCCGGATCACATGGCCCGGCGCGCTCATGACATCAGGGCCTTGATCGCGGCGGCATCGATCCGCCCATCGGCGATACGATTGAGCAGGAAGGCTGAAAGGCTCGCGCGCTCGGCAAAGCTGGAGGTGACGACATATTCCTCGGCTGAGTGAATGCGCCCGCCGCGCACGCCGAGCGTATCCACATTGGGCACGCCGGCAGCGAAGATATTGTTGCCTTCGCACACGCCTCCTGTGTCTTCGAAGGTGATGTCCAGTCCCAGCGCGCGGCCCGTTCCGGAGACCGCGTCGAACAGCGCCTGCTGAGCGGCGTTGCGTGGCTTGGGCGGGCGGTAGAAACCGCCATGCAGATGGCCATGAATGCCCTCGCGTTGCCGCGCACGCGAGAGCAGCATCTCGATCTCGCCATGCACCCAGTCGGCGGCCGCCTTGTCCGGCGCACGCGCACCAAAGCGGACTATGGCAAGGTCCGGCACGATATTGACCGCATTGCCGCCATCGATCTTGCCGACATTCACTGTCACGCCATGCGGATTCACATTGAGATCTTCCAGATGCACCACAAGGTCGGCCGCCGCCGTGATGGCGCTGCGGCCTTCATGCTTGGCGCGCCCGGCATGGGCGGCCTTGCCGTGCAGGACGATATCATACACCGCAGAGCCCTTGCGCCCGCCGGACATGGCGCCGGTCTCCATGGCCGGCTCATAGGTCATGCCGATCAGGGCGCCCGATTGCGCGGCTTCGGTGAGGGCATGGGCGCTGGCGAAATTGCCGATTTCCTCGTCTGGCGTGACGACGATCTGATAGCCGACCCTGTCTTTCAGCGCGCCGGCCTCAAAGGCTTTCAGGGCTTCCAGCATGACGCAGAGCCCGCCTTTCATGTCGGCCAGGCCCGGCCCGTTGAGGCGGCCATCGCCGAGATCTGTGATCTTGGTGAAGGTCCCATCCGGGAAGACGGTGTCATAATGCCCACTCATGACCACCTGCACCGGCGCGTCGGGCCGAGCGCGCACGCGTAGCACCGGACCGGTCTCGATCGTTTCGGTCTCGCCCGTGTCGATCACAGTCTGGAATGGCCGCGAGGGTTCAAGCCGAACATCTGCGTCGAGTTCGCTGAACGCATCGGCAAGTCCTGGTGCAAAGCCTTTCAGGCCCTCGGTGTTCCAGCTGCCCGTATTGAGCTTCGCCCAGCTTACAGTACGCGCGACCATGGCGTCATTGATGGCCAGCAGGCGTTCACGCACCTGCTCGTCTTCAGTTGAGAGTTTCGAAAGGGAATCCATGCTGAACAGGTTTCACTTCCGCGGAGCGCTGGCAAGACCTGCGCGAGTCTGACTGCAGTCCAGAGCCGGAAATTTCACGGAATCAGGATTTTCTAAACTTCTACCGGGTCAGTAAGGCCCTGTTCACCATGCCCAGAAAGGAGCTTCATCCATGTCCACGCACAAGCTCGGCCTCGCGGTCGCGTCCGTCAATTTGCTCACCCTGGCGCTTGCGGCTCATGCCCAGCCGGCAGAATGGAGCGGCGAAGGCGGTCTCAGCGCCGGCATGACCACAGGCAACACTGAGACCACAGATGTCGGTCTTGCGCTCGATATCGCGCGCGAAACCCAGATTTGGAAAGCTGCGCTGGATGCCCAGGCCGATTTTGGCGAAACCGATGGCGAGGAAACCAAGAACCGCCTCTTCGTCGCGGGGCAGCTCGACCGGCAAATGACTGACAAGATGTATGGCTTTGGCCGGATTTCCTATGAAGTGGATGAGTTTTCCGGATTTGATTCAAGGCTCTTTATCGGTGGCGGACTCGGATACGAAATCCTCAATGGCGAGCGTACCGGCTGGACCGTGGAAGGTGGGCCGGGTTTGAAGGTAGATGAAGTCAAGCCGCGCATGGTGGATGGCATGATGGTGCCGGGCGAGACTGTGGAGAGTTTCTCCCTGTTTGCAGCCTCGAACTATGCCTTCCACTTCAATGACAATGTCAGCTTCTCCAATGACACAGACATGCTCTATGCGCAGGAAAGCACGCAGCTTGTCACCATCTCCGCGTTGACGGCGAAACTGACAGATGCGCTGTCAGCACGGGTTTCCTTCGATGTGCGCCATGACACCGACCCGCCGCAAGGCTTTACTGCCACAGATACGGCGACCCGGGTGTCTCTGGTTTACGCCATAGGAGGCTAGTTGGGCTTGATGAAGCGCAATGTCATGCGGTCGGATTCGCCGATCGCATCGACTGCGGCGCGCTCTGGCGTGCCTTCTTCGGTTCCGCCGCGCGTTGGCGGCAGACGCCAGACGATGTCATCCTCGGTCGGTTGATCTGCCGGATTGGCGTTGATCTCACTCTTGGCATCCAGCACGAAACCTGCCGCACCGAAGGCGGCGATGATATCGGCCTCATGCAAATAGCCGGCACTTCCGTCTGCCCAGTCTGCGCTGTTGTCCGCAGGGCCGCGATGCTGGACCACGCCAACGACACCGCCGGGTTTGAGCACCGCATAGGATTCCTTGATGGCGGCGGTGAAATAGCCGGTTTCAGTCTCGGTGCGCTTGAGATTGTGAAGCGCGCGAATGAACAGCACCGCATCCGCCGTGCCATGCGCCTCTTCCGGGAGTTCGGCCATCTTGAACTGGCTGACTGAAGCGCCATCCTCGATGCCCCAGTCTGCGGTTCCGGCGGCCCAGCCATTGCCGCGCGCGATAAACTCGGCAATCCGTTCCTCATCAGCGCCAGGAATAATGTGCGCCCAGATTCCATCGGGATAGTGCCAGCCGATCAGTTCGCCCTCGGGCCCGAGATAGGGGATGAGGATTTTTGAGTACCACCCACCGCCAGGAAGGGCCTCGACCACCGTCATGCCTGGTTCAATGCCGAAGAACTCCAGCGTTTCAGCCGGATGACGATATGCATACCGTGCCTTGGCCTCTTCTGGCTGGACTTCGAGAACCACGCTCAGGAGAGCGGCACTGTCAACTTCAGCGACCTTCTCAATGATCACCTCTTCAACAATGATCTCCTCGGTCACTTCCGGGGCGGCCGGCGCCTCGGCTGGAAGAGTGTCTTCGGCCGGCGTGGTGGTGCAGGCCGCAGTAAGAATGCTGGCGGCAGATACAAGCAAGATAGAATGGCGTTTCATGATGGCCTCCCTTTGGCACTGTTGGTGGCCTTATGCAGATCGCCTGTAAAGCGAAAGCCGCTCACGACGCATTCACACGCGCGTGATCGGTCTTGAAGACTGTTCAGCCTTGAAAAGGCGCGCTAATGGCATGGGCATGACCGAAGTACTCAGAGACGCCATCAAGGCAATTGCGCGCCATGAGCATGTGACACAGGACCTGTTGGAGGGCGCGTTCGAGGCGCTCCTTTCCGGCGAGGCAAGTGGCGAACTGATTGCGGCCTTCCTGACAGGGCTCGCCGTGCGCGGAGAAACATCGGCGGAACTGGTGGCCGGCGCGCGGATTATGCGCAGTCATGCCCGCCGCCATGATATTCCTGGCCCGCTGCTGGACACATGCGGTACAGGCGGCCTGCCCTGGAAAAGCCTGAACACCTCCACGGCCTCAGCCATCGTTATCGCTGCGGCTGGTGGGCGCGTGGCCAAACATGGGAACCGTTCCGTCCCGCCAAAGACCGGCAGCGCCGATGTGCTCGAAGCGCTCGGTGTCAATCTGGATGTCGACAACGAGACTTTCAGGCATTGTGTCGAGCAAGCCGGTGTCGGTTTTCTCTTTGCCCGCACACACCACTCGGCTATGCGCCATGTTGCGCCAGTGCGCCAGGAACTGGGTATTCGCACCATCTTCAATCTGCTTGGGCCACTCACCAATCCGGCTGGCGCGACGCATCAGATCCTCGGCGTCTATGAGGAAAAATGGGTCCGCCCCATGGCCGAAGCACTTGCGGAGCTTGGCATTACCCGTGCCTGGGTGGTGCATGGCGTGGACGGCATCGACGAGATTTCCATCTCGGGCGTCACCAAGGTGGCTGATGTTTCCGAAGGCAAGGTGCTGGAGTTTGAGATCAAACCGGAAAATGCCGGCCTGGAAACCCATCCCCTCTCGGCCCTGGAAGGCGCCAGCGTGGACGAGAATGCGCGCGCCATTCTGGAACTCCTCGACGGCCAGGCAGGGCCGTTCCGCGATGTGGTGTCCATGAATGCTGGCTGCGGGCTCTATTTGCTCGGCCTGGCTGAGGATATTCAGACCGGTACGGAGATGGCCGCGGGCGCGATCGAGAGCGGTGCCGCGCGCAGGACTCTGACAGATCTCGTCAATCTCTCCCATGGCCGGGAGGTCTGATCACCTATGTCCGGAACCGGAAGCACAGCGCTGGATCGCATCCTCGCTTACAAGCGCGGGGAAGTGGAGGCCGCCAAGTCCGCCATGCCTCAGGCAGAATTGGAGGCGCGGCTTGAGACCGTCTCTCCACCGCGCGGTTTTGCCGATGCACTCGCTGCTATTGTGGAGACAGGCGAAAACGCCCTGATCTGCGAGTTGAAGCGCAAGAGCCCTTCTGCCGGTGAAATTCTGCCCGGCGCCGATCCACTGGCCATTGCATGCGAATATGAAGCTGGCGGTGCGGCTTGCCTGTCCATCCTCACCGACGGGCCTAGCTTTGGCGGCAGTCTCGCGGATCTGACCGCCGTGCGCGAGACTGTCTCCCTGCCCCTCCTGCGCAAGGATTTCATGATTGATCCCTGGCAGGTGATCGAAGCGCGCGCCCATGGCGCCGATGCTATCCTTGTCATCTTGGCCGCCGTTGACGATCTGCTGGCTCGCCAACTCTGCGATGTCGCGCTTTCCCTCGGCATGGATGTCCTGGCCGAAGTGCACAATGAGGTCGAGCTTGCTCGCGCGGTGGATCTTCCAGTGCGCCTGATGGGCATCAACAACCGCAATCTCAAGACGATGACCACCGATCTTACGACGACGGGTCAGCTCGCCTCGGGTGTGCCCGAAGCTATGGATCTCATCTCTGAAAGCGGTGTCACCACACCAGAGGACATCAAGCTGTTGCGCCAATCCGGCGCACGGCGTTTCCTGATCGGTGAAAGCCTGATGAAGAAGACCGACCGCTCCGCCGCCGTGGCCGCCTTACGCGCGGCAGGTGATTGACCCAGAACAGGAACGCGTGTAGAACACTTGTGAACTTTTGATTCGCGGCGGATGCGGAGTAGGAAACGTGCTGACAGCAAAACAGAAAGAGCTGCTGCTCTTTATTCACAGTAGAATCAAGGAAGACGGCGTTTCTCCCTCTTTCGATGAGATGAAGGATGCCCTGAACCTGGCATCAAAGTCCGGGATTCATCGTCTGATTACGGCACTTGAGGAGCGCGGGTTCATTCGCCGCCTGGCACACCGGGCGCGTGCACTTGAGGTTTTGAAGCTTCCTGACTCTGCAACACCTGCTGCCCCGCCGCGTGGCCGCCAGGCCTTCCGGCCCAGTCTTGTGGGTGCAGGACGTGAAGCCGGCGACCGCAGCCTGGCGACCCTGCCGGTGCTCGGCAAGATTGCTGCTGGTGTGCCGATCGAGGCCATTCAGCATGAAGTTTCGCGCGTTGAGACGCCGGTGGATTATGCCGATGACGAGAATTATTACGCGCTGCAGGTGGAAGGCGAATCCATGATCGAGGCCGGCATTCATGATGGCGACCTCATCATCCTGAAACGCACCGATACAGCCAGTACAGGCGAGATTGTCGTTGCCCTGATCGATGAAACCGAAGCCACCCTCAAGCGTCTGCGTCGCAAGGGCGAGTCCGTGGCGCTGGAAGCGGCAAACCCGGCTTTCGAAACACGGATTTTCGGGCCGGATCGCGTGCGCATTCAGGGCCGGTTGGTTGCCCTGATACGGCGCTACGACTAACGGGTTTGCCTTCCGGATCTGTCATTCTGTTGGCCGGCATGGCGACCAGGGGCGCGGCTGGCAGATCTGTTTGCGTTCACGCAGGATGGTTCCTTCCCGGCTGAAGCGCAGGGTTTGCCCGCCCAGACGTTGCGTTTCCTGCCAAGTGAGTGCGGTGGGACATTGCGGAATTTCGCCTTCACGGAAGAGATGGATGCCTTCACCCAGATCGCCGCACGTATATTCATTGGCCGATCCGGCATGGAATGTCACCGGGCCGGAAGCCCCGTCTATTTGGCACGCTTGCTGACAGGCAATACGCGCTTCCAGATCAGCAAAGCGCATCGGGCCGAGGCCGTCTCCTTGCACAAATTCCACGCGGGCATATCCCGCTTCGGTCCGCAGAAAGACGTCACCTGAAGGCGCCCAATGAAGATCCACGCGCGGCGCGGCGGACCAGGAAAAGCCCCCCAGAACGGTCAGCAGTGCCATGCAGAATGACCGAGCAGGTCCGGTCAGGGCGACCATGCTGCCCAGAGCACCAATGAAGAAGAGCAAGGCAGTGGCGGGCAAGTCCGGAAAGCGGCTACCCGTCACCAGGACATCGCCATCAAACGCATGAGCGATGGCCAGTACGGCTTCCAGCGAGTAGCCGAACAGGCGCAGTACGGGATCGGCCCCGCCAAATGGCGCGGCGATCAGGGCTGCGGCGGCCAGGGGTGCACTGGCAAAGGTGATGATTGGCATGGCAGCAAGGTTTGCGATCAGGCCCGTACTGGCCACACGCCCAAAATGATAGACCGCGAAGGGCGCGGTCGAAACCGCGCCGACAAAGGATGTCACGACCAGGGATTTCAGGGTGAAGCCAATTCCGCTGGCACGACCGTTCTCGGTTCGCTGGCGCCGCGCGGCCCAGGCCTCATAAGTCGCGATCAGTGCGCCCGTTGCGGCAAAGGACATCTGGAAGCCCGGTGTCACAACGCTTTCGGGATGCAGCGCGACGACGGCGATCATCGCCAGCGCAAAGCTGCGCAGGCTGAGCGCCGCCCGGTCGAACAGGATGGCGCCGAACAGGATCGCGGCCATGATGAAGGCACGCTGTGTAGAGACACTCGCCCCGGAAATCACCAGATAGGCCGCACTCGCCGTGAGTGCGGCGAGCGCGGCGGGCTTCTGGACAGGTACGCGCACGGCCAGAGGCTCAATCAGGGCCAGCCCCCGGCGCATCAGGAGATAAACCAGCCCGCCGACAATCCCCATATGCAGGCCGGAAATGGCCAACAGATGGGCCAGCCCGGCCCCACGCAAGGCTTCCGCATCCGCCTCGGACATGAAACTGCGGTCCCCCGACATCAGGGCCGCGGCAAACCCTCCTGCCCGCGCCCCCGCCGCCGCGTTCACATGCGCTGCGAACTGTCTGCGCAAACTCGCCAATTCCACCTGCGCACGGCGAGCAAGCCCTGCTGGCGCGCCAAGCACCCCGCCTCGGCAACGCCCCAGTACATAGCCAACGCCGCCCAACCCGCGAAACCAGGCCACACGCTGAAAGTCATACTCAGCGGCCATGGAGGGGGCTGGTGGCGGGCGCAGTACACCATAGCAACGAACGAATCGGCCCGGTGAGACCTCAAGATCGGTCATATGGGTCATGCGCACGCGTGCGGGTGTTTGCTCGGGCGGAAAGCCGGAAATGGCCTGTACATCCAGTGTCAGGCGCGGGCCGGCGCCGCCCCGGTCGATTGCCACAACCCAACCTTCCACCAGGATCGGCTCCGTCTCCGCGAGGATCACCGGACTGCCGGCGTGAGTGGTTCGCCATTTGGCGAGGGCGGCACCACTTGTCAGTCCAAAGGCAATGAGACCGATCAGGGCAAGCCAGGGCAATGCCCATACCTGTCGCATCAGGCGCCAGCCAAGAAGGGCTGTGCCAACACAGGAGCCGATCTGAAGCCAGGAGGGTTCACCAGACAGGTTGAAATAGACTGCGCTTCCAAAAGCCAGGGAAAGCGCAAACGCCACAGCGTGGTTCACCGGCAGATCCTGGCTCAACCACCCACGCAAATATGCGACAGCACCGCTCTTGCCTTGGCCGGGCGCGGCGTGTTCATGCGTAGCAGAAAGACTACGCGGTTCACGGAGAGACTGATCCATATGACGGTGACGACCCGCTTTGCCCCATCCCCAACCGGAATGTTGCACATTGGAGGGGCCCGAACGGCTCTTTTCAACCTTTTGTTCGCACGGCGCCATAGTGGGCGCTTCCTCCTGCGTATTGAAGATACAGACCGGGAGCGCTCCACTGATGAGGCCAAGCAGGCCATTCTGGATGGTCTTGACTGGCTGGGTCTGAGCCCGGATGAGCCACCGGTTATGCAGTCAGAGCGCGCCGAACGGCATGCCGCCTGCGCGCAGGAAATGCTGGAGAGCGGGGCGGCCTTCCGCTGTTATGCCACGCCGGAGGAGTTGCAGGCGCGCCGGGATGAGGGCGAGGCCAAACGCGCCGCGGCCAAGGCAGATGGACTTTCGGAAGAAAAGCGCACAGCCCTGCGCGCCGAAGCCGACGCCCTGCTCGCGCCTTATCGCTCGCCCTGGCGCGATGGCGGGGATCCCCCTGCCCCGGATGCGCCCTTCACGGTGCGCCTGCGCGCACCAGATGATGGCGACATGGTGATCGAGGATGCGGTTCAGGGCACGGTCAAGATCCAGGCCAGAGAGATTGACGACCTGATCCTGCTGCGCGCGGATGGCACGCCGACCTATATGCTCGCTGTAGTGGTGGATGACCATGATATGGGCGTGAGCC